>JBDLQR010000291.1:0-7295 GCA_039800485.1 Pseudomonadota bacterium | reverse complement strand
GCGCGAGGTCGATCAGGCATTCCTTGAAGGAAGCGCCGCGCGTTCGCTGGATGAAGCCATCGATCTCCTGCCCGGTGTGAATGTGCGTGTCGGTGGGCAGGGCACGCCCCGCATCGATGTGCGGGGCTTCCGGACCCGGCATGTAAAGCTCCTGGTGAACGGGATTCCGCTGAACGGGGCGGGGGACGGCCAGTTCGATCCCACACTGATCCCGACCGAATGGATTTCCCGGATCAAGCTGACTTCGGGCGCCAGCTCGCAGTTGTACGGTGACGGCGCCCTCGGAGGTGTCATCAATGTAATCACGCGGCGTGGAGAGGATGGGGCAGAATCCCATCTCAACCTGGAGGGCGGGGAATACGGACACTTCCGCAGCACCGGCAGCTTTGCCTGGGGCAACGAGATGGCAGACGTCTTCTTCAGTCTGGGGCGGCGCACCCGCTCAGGCTTCGGCCTGTCCGAGGATTTCACGGCGACGCCGTGGGAAGATGGCGCGGAGCGCCTGAACAGTGATCTCGAGCGCAACACGGTCTACGGCGCATTCAGCCTGAGACCCTCGGACTTCATGGAACTCGGTCTCTCCCTGCAGTTCCATGAAGGAGAGCATGGCCTGCCGACGAGCGTCCTTGATGCCGATACTGACCCCTATGCCCAGCGCCAGCGCTGGGATCGGGTGGAGGACGAAGAGGGTTATTCCGTACAGCTCAACATGCTGCTGAGCCCTACGGCCCGCCTCAGCAACCATTCATGGATCTACATCGCCACCGAATCCGACAACCAGAACCGGTATGAGGATGCGCGCTTCGTACCCCCGACGGACCCCAGTGTCTCGAACACCTTTGCGCGCGAAGCCCGCTCGCGCACGCTGGGATTTCACAACCAGCTGGAATACACGCATGACTGGGGCGGCAGCCTCGCCTTCATGCTGGAAGGCCGGCAGGAAAGCCTCGACACCGAATGTCTGGTCCGCGATGTGCCCAATCTTCCTCCGATCATCGATCCGGAAGATCCCGATGATCCCGACGATCCAGAGGATCCGCCGGATCTCGCAAGTGCCGATGCGCTGGATCTGGCGTTTGAGCTCACGGCAAACGGCACTGTTTCCCGGGTAGCCACCCTCAGTGGCCGGAATGTATCGGGGGGGGCGGTCGATTTTTCGCTGACCCTGGAGGATGCCGCAGCCACGGTCTTCGGCAGCAATGCCTACCTGCGTCGCCTGTTCCTCAATGCCGGCGATGACACGCTGGACCGGATTCGTTTCGACGCACTGGGCGACAGCGAAGCGAGCTTCACACGCAACAACGTGGGGCCCTTTGCCTCTGTCATCGATGGGTATGCCTACGATTACCTGCTCGCGCTGCAGCGTGCGGGCGCGGGCAACAATCCCTTGGCAGTGGGCGAAACGGCGAGCTGGCGCTTCACGCCCATCAGTGGCGATGGCTTCACGGTGCAGGACTTTTTCCAGCCGACCTCTTCCAGCAGCGTCGACGGCATTTCCTACGGCGGAATGGAGATTTGCTTTCCCAGCCCTTCACCCTGGACAGGCCCTCTGGCGCCGGACACTTCGCTCACCGATGCCAAATGCTCTGGCAACAATGACTTCAATGACCACGTCTATCTCAATTCCGGCGATCTTGCTTTGCCGCCAGAGGCCACGCTCGCGGCCCGGTTGATCCCGCTCGATCTCGAGACCGGGCAGGAAACCGCGCCATCACAAAATGCTGCCGAGGAAAGCCCGCGCCCATCCGTGTCTGCCGCCGCGCCGCGAGCCCTCGCAACCGCAGCCGCCGAACCCGTGGCCGAACCGCTGCCAGTCCGTGTATGCAATACCGGAGGAGACGGCACAGGGGGCGGCGATGGTAGCGGCGGTGGCAACAACCGAGTGGTGCGCGTTCCGGGCTATTCCTTCAGCGACCGTCTGGTGGAAGCGGATCGCCAGGCAGAGATCGTGAATGCTGCGCTGGAGCTCTCCGCGGAGCCGCTCACGAATCTGGGTCTGGTGGCCGGTGTGGGGCAGCACTGGCAGTCGAACGACGGCGGCGACCTCGAGGCCGAGATGAGCTGGAATCTTGGTGCCACTTATCAGTTGCGTCAGGGACTGCGCCTGAAGGCGACCCAGGCACGCAAGGTCCGCCCTGCGAGCATCGTGCAGCTGTACGACCCCGCCTCTGGCAACCCGGACCTCGGGTTTGAAGTCGCCGACCTGTACGAGGTTGGCCTGCGCCACGCGCCCTGGCTGCACAGCAGTTATGAAGTGACTTTCTTCACACAGGACGTGAGCGGACTGATCCAGCGGGATGTATTCTCCGGGTTGTTCGAGAACATCGAGGAAACTTCATTCAAGGGCGTGGAACTCACCGCGAGTACGGTGGCTGTGCCACGTCTGCGCCTCGATCTGGCCTATACCCACCTCGCAAGCCGCGACGAGTCCGCAGGAACCGATCGCAAGGAGCAGCAATACACGCCCGAGAACACGGTGGCCGCCTCAGCTCAGTACGATCTCTCGGCACGATTGAAACTGTTCGCATCACTGCAGCACGTCGCAGACCAGATGCACTACTCGAGGGGCAGTCCGCGCATGCGGCGCGAACTGGATGACTACACGATTGTGGATCTGAATCTGCGCTATGACCTCCCCGGGCGGAAGATCGGTCTCTATGTGGGCGCCGACAATCTCTTCGATGCCGATTACGCGGAATCTTATGGCCTGCCGCAGGCGGGACGCTTCGTCTACGGCGGGATTCGGATCACCCTGCGCTGAGCAGGTACGGCTGCCAGGTCAGGCACGCGCCTCGCGCAGGGCCTTGCCTGCGACCACGCCCACCGCGCCACCCACCACGCCATACAGAAGATGGCAGACGAGCGGATACGCGAAGCCTGATTCGAGGGAACCGAACTGGGCGCCGGTTGCCAGCACCAGTGCGTACTTGAAGAGCGGCTTGATGCCGTGCGCGGCGGCCGCGAGCAGCGCCAGCGCGACGGTCGCCCGGGCGCGCAGCACCCGCCAGCCACCATCGACCACCAGGCCAGAGAGCAGAAAGCCCCACTCCATTCCGCCAGCGTGAAAACCCCACATGGGCAGCCACGACAACGCAGCGGCAGAGCCAGCCACCACTGTTGCCGCACGCGGCGCATCGCTCATCACGCGCGCGAACATCAGGATGGCCATCCACTCCAGTCCGTGATGTCCCGGAAGCTTCAAGGGCAGGTTGACACTGGCGCGCAGTGTGACGGCAAGCAGGCCAAGGCCGATGAGCATCAACCATTCAGCCGACTCGCGCGTGAGAGGCGCCGCAGGCTCAGAACTGCTTGATGACATCCTTGGCAGCAACGCGCCAACGAAGGGTGGACGGTGGATCATCTTCCGGCTCCAAAAGAAGGACGGCGCGGCCGTGCCGGAAAACCGGTCGGGCCCAGTCCGTGAACGAGATGGTGGCATCATCGGCCACCACTTCCTGGCCGGCAAGAGTCTCGAAGCGCTCGATATCGGTTGCGGTGCGCAGAAAATTCAGCAGATAGGTTCCCGGTTGCAAGTCTCGCACGCCCCGCATCCACAGAAAGCGCCCATCGTCGCGCGCGCGGTGCAAACCGACGGCAGACAAGGCGCCGATGACTCCTTGCCGGGTTCCGGTGAGACCTTCGAGAAAAATGCCTTCTGCCGCAGCCAGTGCATGGGCCTCCGGGATCTGCAGGACTTCGCGCTTGGCGCGACGGCCGAATTCGGTGACCACCGGGCGCACTGCGGACTCGCGCGCGATGCACAAGCCCGCATCCGAGCCCTCCGCGCTTTCCCGGGTGAGGTACTCGCGGCAGAACTCGCGCACTGCGCCCAGATCTTCCTCCGCAAAGTTGAAACTCAGGCAGGCTGCGCTGTTGTGGGAGGTGTAGGGAATTTCGGGGCTGACGAACAACTGGTGGCGTGTGACACCAAGCAGCCGCGCAAGGCCGGCCAGCTGCAGCTGCTGTGCCATGTGACGCGCGCGGTAACCGGTGCCCCTGCTCTGCAGATTATCGGTGTCGTCCATGGCCACCAGCCAGCGTGGGAGACTGGCCCACCTGGGATCCGTCAGCGCCTCGATGTGCACCTGGGATTTCGCTTTCTTGTGACCGTGTTCCTGCATGGCATCTGTACCGGGAGGGAGGCGACGGAAGGTGGCAGCTGACCGACGGCCCGTCAACTCCCAGCCCCCATGACGGAAGCCAGCAGTTCAGCGCGCCAGAATCTTCTGGTAGGCATCGATATCGATATTGCCGCCGCTCAGAATCACGCCCGCTCGTCGGCCCTGCTGTCGATCTCTTTCGCGCAGCAGGCCAGCCAGCGCAATGGCACCGGCGCCCTCCGCCACCTGATGCATGTCCGTGTAACAGGCGCGCATGGCGTCTGCAATTTCATCATCGCTCACGGTGAGGATGCGCGACACGCCGCCCCTGATGATGGCAAAGGCCTCCGGATCCGGCACCCGACAGGCCACACCGTCGGCGAGGGTCTGAGCACTTTCAGTGCTGACCACCTTGCCCCGCGCGAATGAAAAGGCATACGCCGGCGCACCTTGCGCCACCACGCCCACGATCTCCGTCTCAAGGCCCAGCGCATCCCGCACCAGCACCAGGCCGCAGATCCCGGACCCCATGCCGATTGCGCAATAAACGGTGTGCAGGGCGGGCGCGCTGCGCAGGAACTCCAGCGCATAGGTCGCCACGCCACACACCAGGTCCCGATGGAAAGAAGGGACGAATTCCAGATGGCGGCTTGCGGCAAGATCAAATGCATGCAGACGGGCGGCTTCATAGTCTTCGCCGTGCTCGATGAGCGTGGCGCCAAAGGCACGCATTGCTGCGTTCTTCTCGCGGCTGTTGCCGTGCGGCACCACGATGCTCACGGGCACGCCATGCTCCCGCCCTGCCAGTGCAAGACTCTGACCATGGTTGCCGCGCGTGGCGCCGATGAGTCCGGCCACTGCCCGAGGCTGGGTGCGGAGGCGGTGCAGGTAGTAGAAGCCGCCCCGGACCTTGAAGGCCCCGATAGCGGTGTGATTCTCATGCTTGACCCAGACTTCACAGCCCACCCGGGCCGAGAGCAGCGGCCAGGCGTATTGTGGGGTTGGCGGGACCCACGGGCGGATCACCGCCGCGGCGGCTTCGACTTCAATCAAGGACGGCAGCTGCATCTGAAAATCCTTCCTCCGTGTGTCCCCACACTGTTGGGCGCTGCCACGGGTGTCAAGCCCGAAGGACAAGCGCCGGCGGCAGCTTCGTTCAACTCAAGATCCGGGACGGCCGGCCGCTGCAATCAGGGGAGATGCGACCCGCCGACCGCGGGCCCGCAACCCATCCCTACCGTCCGGAGTCGTGTGCGTGGAATTTTTTGCGTGGAAGTCGCCTGCGGGCAATGTCGGGGATGACCTCAACCGGGTCATCTGGCCGCGCCTGCTGCCCGAATTGGTAGATGCACATCCGGAGTCACTCTTGCTCGGCATCGGCTCAGTGCTTGATCGGCGTCATGCGCCGGATCGCCACAAGATCATCTTTGGCGCGGGCGGACGCTCACCCCACAAGCTGCCTGCCTTTCCGTCCCCGCACATCGATCTGCGCTTTGTGCGCGGCCCGCTCACCGCTCGTGCGCTGGGACTGGCAGACAGTTTCGCCATCACCGACCCCGCCATTCTGGCACCAGAGGTCTTTGGCGCGCGCCACGCGCTGACGCCCCGGGGTTACGACATCGGCTTTGTACCCTATTTCCGCACCGGGCTCGGTTATGCCGGACGCATCGCGGCGAAAGCCGGCCTGCGCCTCATTCCCGTGACGCTGCCTCCCGAGCAGTTCATTGGCGAACTGCTGAAGTGCCGCGCGGTGATCAGCGAGTCCCTGCATGGCGCCATCCTGGCTGATGCCTATGGCATCCCCTGGACACCCTGCCGCATCACGACCTTGCGTCGCGAGAAAGAAACCCATGCCTTCAAATGGAATGACTGGATGGCTTCCATGGAAGTGAGCAGCGGTATCGTCACCTTGCCGGATCTGGATGCCTTGGGTGAAGAAGCCAAGGGCTTTTCATTGCGCCGGGAACTGTATGCACAGGTGGCTGCGAGACGATTGAAGCAGGTAGTGAGGTCAGATGCCTGGGCTTTGGGTAGCCGGGTAGTCCTGCGCGCACATCTGGAGAGGATGCGCGAAGAGATCGAACGTCTTGGTCGGGATTATGGAAAACCCCGCGCTGGATGGCGCAGGGTCAGGCTTGCCTGAATCGCGCAGCTTTTTGCTGCGCGATTCAATCGGGATGATCAGAACAGGTCGGAGTAGATCAACGCGCGGTAGCCGGTGGGTCCCACCGTGTCATACAGCGGGTTCACCTGGTACCAGTCGCTCGGCACAACCCTGTGGTTGGGCACCGGTGCATCGTGCAGTTCCAGGGCGTTGCAGGTCTCTGCAGGATCCAGAATCTTGATCGTCATCTCAGGCAGGCATTTCTCACGTGCACAGGTGACTGCGCTGCGTCCCTTGTCCCTGGGGGTTGCCGTCAACACCTCGAACGCCGCGATACCGTAGGTGAAGCCCTTCAGGTCTCCCGTGAGTTTCGGTTCCACCGGGTTGTAGAGGCTGGGCACGTTGGCATCGTACAGAACCGCACAAACCTTCTTGCCTTCCAAGCCCTTCAGGCCACGTGCCCGCAGTGGCAGCACATAAGGGATGTTGTCGAGCTTCTTCTCATCGACGCTGGATCCCGCACTGGCGGCCACGGAACTGGGCGCACCGGTATACGGTGTCTGACCGAAGAAGAAGTAGTTGTTGATGGCCGTCGTGAAGTCATTGGAAGCCGGATCAAGACAGGTATTGTCCTGATCGCGGGTTGAGGGGCTCAGCCACTTGGTCGGCACGCAGCTCGGAGCGAACCACGCCTCGAAGCCGACATGGCCTGCAAGAATGGTGATGGTGCGGCCTTCATTGTTGGCAAAGTACGGCAGGATGGCGCGCTTGCCCTTGGCCTTGTCACCCACGTCCGCAGTCGTCCAGGTGCCGGTGGTCGGACTGATGCTGCCGCCGTCCTTGTTCACCTGGGTATCCTTGCGAATCGCCCGGTGGTTGATGATGATGAAGGCGGCTGCTTCTTCGTCTTCATCTTCCACGCCCACGTAACGGTCGAAATCTTCGTCCTCGACCGAGCCGGCGCCGGTGATCTGGCTGGTGTAGTCCGCAGTCACCTTGCCGATGTTTTCATACTGTCCCAAGACCGCAGTTCCGGTGGCCTTGCAGGTCGTCTTGCTGTCGACTGCGAGCGTCGCGATGACATTGTCAGT
>JBDLQR010000290.1:0-4063 GCA_039800485.1 Pseudomonadota bacterium | reverse complement strand
CCCGTCATCCCGCTTGAGCGCAACACGCCCTATCTGCTGGGTGGCGAGCTGCCGGAGCATTATGGTCGCTGGACCGATCCGCTCATCGCGCTCAGCATGGCCGCGGCCGTCACCACGCGGTTGAAGCTTGCGACCGGCATCTGCCTGCTGCCGGAACGAGAGACCCTGGTCACTGCCAAGGCCATTGCGAGCCTCGACTACTACTCCCAAGGTCGCGTGATGCTCGGCATTGGCGCCGGTTGGCTGCGCGAGGAAACCGAACTCTTCGGCGCCAACTTTCTGACCCGCTGGCAACGCATGCGCGAGATGACAGAGGCCATGCGGATCCTGTGGACGGACACGGCGCCTTCTTACGCCGGCAAACAGGTGAACTTTCCACCCGTGCGCTGCGAGCCCAAACCGCACCAGGCCGGTGGGCCACCCTTCCTGCTTGGGGGGCATGGCGAGAAAGCGCTGCAGCGCGTGGCGCGCAGCTACGATGGTTGGTGCCCGATCGTGCAAGACGCAGCGAGTTTTGCGGCGGAGGCGCGTGAACTGAAGGAAATGTTTGCAGCCCAGGGCCGTAATCCGTCACAGCTCATCCTGAGCCCCTTCGTCGACCCGGCCGATGGCCAGTTGTCTGAGAGCGAACTCCGCGCCTACAAGGCCGCGGGCGCAGCCCGCATCGTGCTGTTCTCCATCGCGATGTCCGAGGAGATTTCCAATGGGGCCGGTTTCGCCTGGATGGAGAAGTGCGCCAACATCGTGGCGCGCGCCAAGACCCTCTAGACGAGTGTGAAGTGATGCAGGCCTTCGTGCCGTGAGATTTCGATCTCGCGACCGATGGCTCGCTCCTCGAACAGCGCCGTGAGGCCGGCTTGGTCTCCCGGCATGACCCGCGCGAGACAACGGCTACCCGAGTCGCACAGCCGCGCGATGACAAAGCCCTCGACAGGCTGCTCCTTGCGATAGATGGCCGCTGGCGCCTCGATGATCGCACGCCCCTGGGCGGCCTCATCCACCTGCACATTGCCCGCGGACTCCACCGCACGCTGCTCACTCGCGCCCTCCACCGGCTGCCAGCTGGCTGGCGGTGTAGCGCTGTAAACTCCGACGGAGTGCTTGGAGAGATAGCCGCCGTTGGCAACCACCAGCCCCTTGGCCAAAGGCTGCGCCCGCAGGATCTCCACCAGGCTCGCAATGGCATGCATGCTGTAGTTGTTGCCTGGCCCGCCGAAAAACGGCAAGCCTCCGGTCAGCGTCAGCGCCCGCGACCCATCGAGTGGCAGGCCCAGGGGTTCCGCAATGCTGCTGACCGCGATGGGGAAGCAGCTGTAGCAGTCGAGAGGCCCGATATCATCAATGGTGAGATTGCTTGCTGCGAGGGCCAGTTGCACCGCGCGATTCTGGGCCTCGGACATATCGAGTCGTGCCCGTCGCAGGACATTCACTTCGTCCAGATCGGCATGCCCATGCAGATGTACCCATCTTGAGGCGGGTATGCCCACCTCCACCGCAACGCCCACGGTGGTCAGGATGACGGCGGCAGACTGGTTCACACCATCCTGGGCAACCATCCAGCGCGTGTAGGGTTCGCACAAGCGGTAATTCTCGGCCGACACCGTCGCGAGATACTCCACGCTGCGCTCGGTCGGAAACTGGGACCATGGATTGGCCGCGGCACACTTGCTGAAAGGTGCCAAGAGCGTCGCCATGTCCACGCGATAGTCGGCGAGCGAGCGCTTCTTGCGCGCACGTCTGACCTGTTCAAAGAGGGCGTACACGTGGATGGGCCAGGCGATGCCGTGCTGCTGCTCGTAGGGCGTGACAAAAGGCTTGCCAGGCCAGCGGTCCTCACACGTCCCGTCTATTTCCTCGGCCCAGTCGAGCGTGATGCCTTTGCGTGTGGCATGGCGGATGGTGGCAATGGCTTCCGCGCCGGTCAGCAGGGCCGCCCTGATCTCCCCTGCATGCAAGCGGGCCGCGAGGGTATTGACCAGGCGTTGTGGCGACTGCCCACCCACTTCTGCATAGATGGCATGCGCAGGCGCAAGACCCAGGCGACGCGCGACCGACCGCGGCACGTTGTTGGAGGAGCCGAAAGGATTGGCCCACATGCCGCGATCCCCCACCGAGTGCTCGAACAGACGCACCATGGCAAGCACATCGATGAGAGGGCCGAGTCGGTCCGCCGCTGCGGTGTCTGCCAGCGCCTTACGGCCGGCAGCAGCAGCCAGATCCACTGGTGACAGCAGCGTGGTGGCATCGCCCAGCTCGCGTTGCACGCACTGGCCGGCGCCCACCAGGATGGGCAGGCGGGGGTCGAGTGAGGTGTTCATGGCGCCGCACTATGTCACAGGTAACGCTTCCCGCGCACCGGGTGGGCGCTTATGCTCAGACGGCTAACAATCGAAGAGGAACAGCGCATGGGCCAGCGACAGATCACTGCGGCGGATGGATTCACCTTCAGTACCTACGAGGCCCTGCCGGCCGGGCGCCCCAAGGGGGCTGTGGTGGTGATCCAGGAGATTTTCGGCGTCAATGCCCACATCCGGAGCGTGGCCGACGGCTATGCGAAGGACGGCTATGTCGCGCTCGCACCCGCACTTTTCGATCGCGTCGAACGCAATGTCGAACTGGGGTACACCAACCCGGACGAATTCCAGAAAGGGATCCGGCTCGCCTTCCAGGATCTCCGCCTGCAGGATGCCCTGCAGGATCTGCAGGCCACGGTGAATGCCGGTGCCGCCTATGGCAAGGTCGGCGTGGTGGGTTACTGCTTCGGGGGGCTGCTGACCTGGTTGTCGGCCTGCGAGCTGAATGGCGTGGCTGCGGCCTCCTCTTACTACGGAGGTGGCATCGCAAAGCAACTGGAGCGCCAGCCCAAGTGCCCCATCATCATGCACTTCGGTGAGCGGGACATGCATATCCCCATGAGCGAGGTCGAGGCGCTGCGCACGGCGCACCCCGGAATACCGGTGCATGTGTACGCGGCCGACCATGGTTTCAACTGCGACACACGGGCCAGTTACGATGCCGCCAGCGCCACCCTTGCGCGTCAACGTACCCTCGAGCTGTTTTCCGCCCATCTCTGATCACCGTCTTGCGCGAGCAGGCAACAACCCGAATACACAGAGGAGAAATCAACCGTGAGTGACATCAATCAGGTCTGGCGGCTGCGCAAGCGCCCCGTAGGTCAAATCGCTGATGACGTATTGAGTCTGGAGCGGGAATCCATCCCGGAGCCGGCCGAGGGCCAGTTCCTGTTTCGCATGAATTACCTTTCGCTGGACCCCACCAACCGCATCTGGATGAGCGACATGGATCAATACATGCCGCCGGTTGCCTTGAACGATCCGATGCGCGGCGTGGTGTGCGGGACGGTAGTCAAATCCCGACATCCTGATTTCGCGGCCGGGGATGCAGTGAGTGGTCTCGGGGTCTGGGCGGACTACCAGCTTGGCACGCCCGCCACGATGGGCAAGATGCAGGTGCCTGCAGGAGTCCCCGTTGCGGATGCGTTCGGTCTTTTCGCGGTCGTCGGTCCGACAGCTTATTTTGGCCTGCTGGATCTGGGTGAGCCCAAGGCCGGTGAAACGGTCGTGGTCTCTGCCGCTGCCGGGGCGGTTGGCTCCATCGTCGGCCAGATCGCACGCATCAAGGGCTGTCGCGCGGTCGGGCTTGCCGGGACTGATGCCAAGTGCAAATGGATCGTTGAAGAACTCGGTTTCGACGCTGCCATCAACTACAAGACGGAGAACGTCGCCGAAGCGCTCAAGCGCACCTGCCCCAAGGGCATAGACGTCTATTTCGACAATGTGGGTGGTGACATTCTGGATGCCTGCTTCAAGCAGATGAACCTGGGGGGCCGCATCCCGACCTGCGGGCTCATCTCACAGTACAACGCGACTGGTGAAGTCCCGGGACCGCGCAACTATCCCATGATCCTGATGCAGCGCCTGAAGGTGCAGGGCTTCATCGTGCTGGATTATGCACACCGCTATCCGGAAGCGATTTCGGCGCTCGGTCAGTGGGTGCAGGAGGGCAAGCTGAAGTTCAAGGTTGACATGTATGAAGGCATGGA
>JBDLQR010000289.1:0-12711 GCA_039800485.1 Pseudomonadota bacterium | reverse complement strand
AAGATTGAACTCTTTTTCGCTCTGACTGCGGGTCTCGGCGGCAGAGTTGCGGAACATGGCATCGATGGCCAGTGCCACTCGCGTGGATTCGGCCGGATCCCGGATCTTCACGATGTACCAGCCCGCGGTGCCTTGTCCGCTCTGGCGCCCCTCGTCAAAGTAGTCATAGCGGAACAGCATCTGGTTTTCGAATTTCCGGGCACGTTCATCGCGCGCCCGCATCAGCCCCACTATCTCGAAGGTCCAGGTGCTGTTGCCCGATTTGTGCGGCCACAGCGTGGCTTGCAGTGGAATGCGGTCACCCACTGCCCACCCATGCTTGCGTGCGAGCTCGGCGCCCACCAGCGCGCCCGTGCGGCGGCTGAGGAAAGCCTCCCGCACCCCCTCGTCGAGAAGGATTTCGGGATGAATGGCGAGGTACTCCTCCGGCGACACGGCGATGTTGGCGAAGAAGTTGCGACGGTCCTGATAGATGCCGCCAAACCAGTTCGCATACGCAATGGTGTGCACGCCCGGCAGTGCCTTGATTCGCTCACGGTAGGCAAGAGGCAGTGGCTGGATGAACGACACGCGCGATGTCGTGATCAGTCTGTCCACCCCTGATTGTGCAGAGCCTTGGGTGAATACCACGCGTACCGCATCAAGAAAGCCGAACAGCAGAAACGCGGTGGCAATCGAGAGCAGGGTGAGCAAGGTACGAGTTTTCTTGCGCAGCAGGCTTGCCCACACCAGGCCCAGGAATTTCATGCGCCCACTCCGGCGTCCGCTTCTCCAACCAGCACGCCTTTGTCGAGATGAATCTGGCGTCGGGCGTATCCCGCTGCCTTGGGGTCGTGCGTGACCATGAGAATAGTCTTGCCGTGACGGTCGTTCAGCACCCGGAGCAGGGACAGGATTTCATCGGCAGTGTGGCGATCGAGGTCCCCTGTGGGTTCGTCGCAGATCAACAGACGCGGATCGGAAACCAGGGCGCGTGCAATGGCCACCCGCTGTTCTTCACCACCCGACAGTTCGGCCGGTTTGTGCTGTGCCCGGGCTGCGAGTCCGACCAGCTCCAGTGCCAGCAAGGCCCGACGCTTGCGCTCGCGTGCCGACAGTGGAGTCAGGAGCAGAGGCAGCTCCACATTCCTGCGTGCACTGAGCATGGGCAGCAGGTTGTAGAACTGGAAGATGAAGCCGATGTTGCGCGCCCTCCATGCCGCGAGCTCCGCGCTGGAAAGCCCGTCTATCCGCTGGCCGTCGACAGCTACGCTGCCGGCAGTCGGCTGGTCCAGTCCGCCGATGAGATTGAGCAGCGTGGTCTTGCCAGATCCCGACGGTCCCATCAGCGCGATGAAATCGCCTTCCTCGATATCGAGATCGATCCCCTGGAGTACATCCACGCTCTGTTGGCCGCGGACGTAGCGCCTGCAGACACCGCGCAGCGCAATCAGGGGCGTGCCGGGAGCGGGCATCAATCAGGGCACTTGGGGCGGCGCGGCCTGTGCTGGCTTGGCGGGCGGCGCGGGCGCAGCGCCGTCCACTGCCAGGAACCCGACGCGCACGCCCATATCGGGCACGATGCGCGGATCCCGGCTGAGCAGGGCGATGCGCACCCTCACGGTGGCCTTGCTGCGATCGGCCGCGGGAATGATCGTGATCACCCGGGCTGCGAGTTTTTCATCCGGGTAGGCATTCAGCACGGCTTCCACGGGCTGCCCCGGACTTACCCGGCTGATGTGAGCCTCGTTGACATCAACCTCGATTTCGAGCGAATCCATGTCGACGATGGTGCCGATGCCGGTCCGCGTGAAGCCCCCGCCGGCGGAAATCGGTGACACGATTTCACCCGGTTGGGCAGCCTTGACCGTGACCACGCCGCTGAAGGGTGCACGGACCACCGTGTTGTCGAGCGCGACCTCGGCCACTTTCACCGCGCGCTCGGCAACCGAGATCTGTCGACGTTGCAGGCGCAGGCGCGCCTTGAGTGAATCCACAGCCAGACGCGCGTCTTCCGCTTGCTGACTGCTGGCCAGCTTGCGCGCCACCAGAGTGTCCTGGCGGTCCACATCCCGCTCGGCCTGCGCAAGGCGCACTTCGAGGTCAGGAAGCTCGGCGCGTGCCGCGGCTGCGCGTGCGGCGGCGAGCTCGAAATCAGCCCGTGCATCAGTCTCGTCCAGCCGCGCCAGGATTTCTCCTTCCTTGACCTCCTGGCCCTCTTCGATGAACAGGGACTCGACGCGACCAGTCACCTTGGCCGAAACAGTCGCTTGTCTGCGGGCTGTCACATAGCCGGTGGCATCAAGGATGACCAGATCATTCGCAAGTGCGGGAGCAGGCGTTGCCGGCACGGGTTCGGCAGGCGTCTGCGGCTTTGACGGAAGGCCGAACCACACGCCCACGGCCGCGACCAGCAATCCGGCGGCGAGCCACCAACGCCCCGCTGACGAACGCGTGGGCAGCGCTGAGCGGTCCAGGCGCAACTGGTCGAGGATATCCTGTGGGTCCTGGCTCACGCGGCCCGGGTTTGATCAGTGGCCGATGAGCGAGAGGAATTCCTTGCGGGTGTCCGCATTGGTCTTGATACTGCCGCGCAGCGCGGAGGTGGCGGTGGTGGCGCCCGAGTGACGCACACCGCGGGATTCCATGCACATATGTCGGCATTCTATGACCACGGCCACCCCCAAGGGCATGAGGTGGGTCGACAGCGCATCGGCAATCTGGTTGGTAAGACGCTCCTGCACCTGCAGACGACGGCTGAACACCTCGACCAACCGCGAAATTTTCGACAAGCCGAGGATGCGTTTGTCCGGGACGTACCCGATATGGGCCTTGCCGAAGAAGGGCGCCAGATGGTGTTCACACAGCGAGTAGACCGGAATGTCGCGCACGATCACCATTTCGTCCACGCTCTGCGCGCCATCTTCGAACACCTTCAGGATCTCCTCGGGTTTCTGGCTGTAGCCGCTGGTGTATTCGGAGAGCGCCTTGAGAAAGCGTGCGGGTGTTTCGCGCAGGCCTTCGCGATCAGGATCCTCTCCAATCAGCTTGAGGAGATTGCGGATGACTTCCAGGTCTTCAGGTCTGTGCATGATGTACGCTCGCTTGGGAGAAGGGTCAGCCCAACTTCGAGATTGGAACCCTGCATGGAATGCCGGATACCATACTGGACTCGGCGGGATCGGTCCATTTGTGGCGGCAGTTCAGGGCGTGATCTGTTACCGCGCCTCTGGCGGATGAAATTCACGGGAGAGTGTCCGGGTGTCGGCTGCTGAATGCCTGCTTGAAGTGGAAATCGCGCACGATGGTGCCCTCATCCTGCATTTGCGGGGCGATTGGACCGTGGACAGGGCGCTGCCCGCCAGCGAACCCCTGCGCCTCGCGATCGCGGGCGCTCGTGGCGTGCGTTTCGATGATTCCGCACTTGAGGCATGGGATTCCCTGCTGATCGTGTTCCTCCGCCGAGTGGCGGCGCTCGCCCACAGTCATGATGTCAGTGTGAACACCAGTGGACTGCCGCAGGGCGCACAGCGCCTGCTGGCGCTCGGCAGCGCCGTACCGGAGCAACCGGGCGCGCGGCGGGATGGCGGGCAGCAGACCGCCCTGGCGCGCCTCGGTTCCAGTGTCATCGCCGGGGTGGAGGGCCTGCGCGTGTTGCTTGCCTTCATCGGCGAGATTTCGCTCGCCGTCGGGCGTCTCGGCCGGGGGCAGGCTCGCTTCAGGCGTGCGGATTTCCTGCTCATCCTCCAGCAGTGCGGTGCACAGGCGCTGCCCATCGTATCGCTGATCAGCTTTCTGGTCGGGATGATCCTGGCCTATGTCGGTGCCGTGCAGCTCAAGCAGTTCGGGGCGCAGATTTTCGTTGCCAACCTGGTGGGACTCGGCATGGCACGCGAGATGGGGGCGATGATGACGGCCATCATCATGGCGGGCCGCACCGGTGCAGCATTTGCGGCCCAGCTCGGCACCATGACGGTGGGCGAGGAAATCGACGCACTGCAGACCAGCGGTTTTTCTCCCATGGACTTCCTGGTCCTGCCGCGCATGCTGGCCCTCGTGCTGATGGTGCCGTTGCTGTGCCTCTATGCAGACTTGCTGGGGATCCTCGGTGGGGCCGTGGTCGCCATCACCTCCTTCGACATCAGCTTTTCCCAGTACCACGACCAGACCTTGGCGGCGCTGGAGTTGCGCCAGTTCGGTCTCGGGCTGCTCAAGGCCGCCGTGTTCGGTGTGCTGGTGGCCATTGCCGGTTGCCTGCGCGGCATGCAGTGTGGCCGCAGCGCGGCCGCAGTAGGGGATGCTGCGACTTCCGCGGTCGTCACCGGGATCGTGTGGATCATCGTCGCCGATGCGCTGTTGACCATTCTCTATGACGTGCTCGGATGGTGACGGCATGACTGGCGCAGACCTGGTGCATGTGGAGGTCAGCGGGCTGACCATGGCGTACGGCGGCCGCGTGGTGCAGCGTGATCTCGATTTCACGATTGGTCGTGGCGACATCTTCGTCATCATGGGTGGGAGTGGTTGTGGCAAGAGCACGCTGCTGCGCCACCTCGTCGGGCTGCAGCAGCCGGCAGCCGGGGACATCCGCTACAGCGGTGCCAGCTTCCTGCAGGGCTCGCCCGAGCAGCGCGCGAGTCTGCTCCGCAGGTTTGGCGTGATGTACCAGCAGGGTGCGTTGTGGAGCTCGATGACGCTCGCGGAGAACGTATCCCTCGCCCTGGAGCAGTACACCACACTCTCCCGGGCGGAAATCCGCGAGCTTGCGTCGCTCAAGCTGGCGCTGGTGGGACTGGCGGGTTTCGAGGACTATTATCCTTCCGAAATCAGCGGCGGCATGCAGAAACGGGCGGGCCTTGCGCGTGCAATGGCGCTTGATCCGGAAATCCTGTTCTTCGACGAGCCCTCAGCCGGGCTCGATCCAATCAGTTCACGTCGCCTTGATGAGTTGATTCTGGAACTCAGAGAGAGCCTGGGGGCCACGATCGTGATCGTGACCCATGAACTTCCGAGTATCTTCAGTATCGGGACCAATGGAATTTTCATGGACGCAGAGCGCAAGACCATCATCGCCAGAGGCAATCCAAGTCGGCTGCTCGCCGAATGCGAGGACCCCAAGGTGCGGGAGTTCCTGACTCGAGGGGAACACCGTTGATCAGCGTGCGTGCAAACCCGACCCTGATCGGGGCTTTTATTGTCGGGGCGATCGTGCTGCTGGTCGCGGGTGTGTTCCTGTTCGGTTCCGGCAGGTTTTTCCAGGACAACATGGATGCCGTCCTTTACTTCGACGGCGACGTCCAAGGACTCAATGTCGGCGCGGCAGTGAAGTTCCGTGGCGTGCGGATAGGGGAGGTCACTTCGATCTCCACCGTGGTCGAGGAAGGCTCCACGGAGGTCCGCATTCCGGTCACGATCAACATCGTCGGCACGCGGGAACTTGCCCGCCAGATGGCCGGCAAGACCAGGATGGATCCCTTCGAGTTCATGGTGAGTCGCGGACTTCGCGGGCAGTTGCGGACTGAAAGCCTGGTTACCGGTCTCCTCTTCGTGCAGCTCGACTTCTACCCCGACGCGCCCGCGACCGACCTGCCGCTCACAGACCCTGCAACCGGCCTCCGCCGCATACCCACCGTCCCCACCATGCTGCAGGAGGCACAGGTCACGATGCGCGGGCTGGTGGAGAAGCTGGAAGATCTGCCGCTCGCGGCGATGCTGGAATCGCTGCACGGGGTGTTGGAGGGGGCAGACAAACTGCTCAACGCCCCGGGCATCCAGCAGGCACCGGCGCGGATAGAGGCCACGCTGAGCCAGTTGCAAACCGCCACGGCAGATACCAACGCCCGGCTCGGGCCGCTGCTGGCAAGTGCCACCGAAGCGCTCCAGAACATCAACACGCTGGCGGCCGAGCTGTCACCACTGGTCGAGCGGGCCGGCCAGACCCTCGATCATCTGGATACCATGAGCCGTGGGGATGGCGTGCGGCTGCTGCGGGACCTGGACGCCGCGGTCAAGGAAGCGAATGCCACCTTGGTCCAGACGCGGGCCGCCATGGCGGGAGTGGAAGATCTCGCGCAGCCCACTTCCGCCACCGGACACCAGTTGCGTTCCACCCTCAATGAATTGCAGGCCGCTGCGCGGGCGGTCAATGAGTTGGCCACCGCCCTGGAGGCCGAGCCCAACGCCGTGATCTTCGGCAGACAGGATGGCTTGAACGAATGAAGATTCCCGCTCCTCTCCTCGCGGGCCTGCTGTGCTCGGTGCTCGCGGGCTGCGCCCTGAAGCCCTCCGCGCCCGCGCGCTTGTATGGCCTGACGCCTCTGGTCCCGGCAACTTCCATGACAGACGGCGCACAGTCCTCATTGGTCGTCGGGCCGATCGACCTACCGGCCTATACGCGGCGGGCGCCCCTGCTCACGGTGCACGGGAGTGGTGAGTATCGATCTTCCGCGCGTGGGCGCTGGGCCGAGCCGCTGGAACAGAACGTGACGCGCGTACTTGCGGAGAATCTGTCCCGGGCGCTTGGCAGCGCCAAAGTGAGCACCCTGGGTTCAGCCCCACCGGGTGCTGAGCAGCAGGTGATGGTGCAATTCAGCGAGTTCGTGGTGAACGAACAGCAGGAAGTCAGGCTGACCGCCTACTGGCGGGTGCTGGATGCGGTGAGCCGCAGTGTGCAAGCCAGCGGCAAGTCGCAACAGGTGGAGCCAGTGACCAGCCTGGAAGATGCCGAAATCGCAGCCGGCATGAGCCGCGCGCTGGCCGGGTTGTCGCAGGAACTGGCCGCAGCGCTGAAGGGGCTTCAGCGCTGAAGCCGGGTACTTGCCGGCTACATCACCAACTGGCTGAGCAGCACCAGCGTCTCCCGCTCCTCCGGGCTGATTTCCTGATCCGAGGCTACCAGCTTGCCCAAGGCCTTGATGAAGGCCTCACGATGCTCGGCCGGGATGTCGGCAGGATCGACCTCCTCGGGTGCGGGCGGCACTTCGAGCCAGCGCCAGACCTGCGCGCGCTCCTCGTCACTCATTTCCAGCTTGCGGATGCAGTCGGCAACGAACAACCGCTCTTCGCCGCTCACACGCAAATCGCTCCACGCAACGGCGCAGATGAACTTCATCAGCCTCAGGCGTTCGGCAGGGGCAATGGTCTCGAACATGGCAGGTGTCATCCTTGCTGGGGATTCCGACTATAACCCATCCGGATTTGCGCCAACTCCGGCCAGACACGGTCGTGTGCTCAGAACTCGTCGCGCGCCACCTGGCCAGTCACGGCGAGCACGATGCGACCGATGAGATAGGCCACCCGTGCGCGCAGGCGCGGTCCCCAAGGCAGCACGCGGGAGGCATCCGGCAACACCGTCGCACCGTCGCGTGCATAGGCCTGCTCGAGGCTGCTGCGCAGGCGGTTCACGAGCGCGGCATCGCGCAGCTCCAGATTGGCCTCGCGCGACAGCCACAGGCTGAATGGATCGATATTGGATGAGCCGACCGTTGCCCAGTCGGCATCCACCACCGCTGCCTTCGCATGCAGATGGGCAGGCTGGTACTCCCTGATTTCCACGCCCGCCATCAGCAGGCGGTCATACATCGCCAGTGCTGCGTAGTGGATGACGAGGTGATCGGGGCGTCCCTGCAGCAGCAGGCGCACCCTGACCCCACGCTGTGCAGCGTCGATGAGAGCGTGGCGAATCCTGCGCCCGGGCAGGAAGTAGGCGCAGGCGATCAGGATATCGGTGCGCGCCCGGGTGATGGCAGCCAGATAGGCCTCCTCGATCGCGCGACGATGACGCAGATTGTCGCGCGTGATGAGCGCCGCGGCATGATCCTCTGCCAAGGGTGCGGGGGTTGGAAAATGCGGCGGCCGCATCAAGCCAGGGAACTGCATGGCGCGCAAGCTCAGCAATCGCCACAGCCTGCGCATGAGGCGGTGCATCTGGCCGACCAACGGGCCTTCCACCCGCACGGCAAAGTCGTAGCGGGGTGGCAAATCATCCCGGCCGTGACGATCGTCGAGCACATTGATGCCGCCACAGAAGCCGATGCGACCATCGATTACCGCGAGTTTGCGGTGCAGCCGCCGCAGGTGCTGGATGTGCAGGCTGAAACCCTCTGGCATCGGGCGATAGACGATGAGCTGCACGCCGGCGCGTTCCAGCGTCTCGCGCAGTGCCGGCGCGAGGTTGCGCGAGCCAAAGCCATCCACCACCACCCGCACGAGGCAGCCGCGCCGGGCACAGTCGGCCAAGGCCTCTGCCACGCGGCGACCAGTGCGATCATCCGCAAAGATATAGGTCTCGAGGTGGACCTCCTGCCGTGCATCCGCGAGTGCGGCGAGCAAGGCGGGGAAATAGCCATCACCCGTTTCCAGCAGTTCGAGACGGTTGCCTGAGGTCGTCCCTGGGCGCTCTGCCGAACTCCTGATGGTTGGCGCTTTCATGCGTAAAGCACGAGATCCGCCGTGAGCGCCGCGTGGTCGGACAGTCGCGCCGCGCCATGTCCGAAGTGGACGTCGCAGGCCGTGATTCCGAAGCCGCGAGTGTAGATGCGATCAAGGTGCAGGAGCGGCAGGCGGGCCGGAAAACTGCGTGCCGGGCTGCCATGCAGCGTCTGGAAAACTTCATCAAGACCCAGCACCTCGGCGAACAGCCGGCCTGCCCGTTGCGACCAGTCGTTGAAGTCCCCGGCAACGATCAGCGGTGCCGCTGCCGGCACCCGGCTCGCGATACGGGCACGCAGATGTTCGAGCTGGCGACGTCGCCAGTGCGCGAACAGGCCGAGATGTACGTTGATGCAATGGAGCGGGTGAGACCACCCCGGGATATCGATCTCACAATGCAGCAGGCCGCGCTGTTCCAGGCGTGACTGCGAGATATCCTCATTCTCCCAGTCGACAACGGGGAAGCGCGACAGGATGGCGTTGCCGTGATGTCCATCGTCGTAAACCGCATTCCGCCCGTATGCAAAGTCCTGCCACAGGGTATCTGCCAGGAATTCGTGCTGCGGCGAGCTGGGCCAATCTCCATGGCGTGCGGCACGCCGGCGCGACAGGCCTTGCACCTCCTGCAGGAAGATCAGGTCACCCTCGAGCGCCCGGAGTGCATCGCGCAGCCCGTGCACCGTGACCCCCCGACGCAGGGAGTACCCCTTGTGGACGTTGTAGCTGACGACGCGCAAGTGCTGCCTGCTCATGATTCGACCTTACGAAGGGCGTGTCCCGGCTGCAAGGCGCGCAGTAGCAGGAGATGGGCGCTAGAATCGGCCGTTCTTTGCCCCACCTGCCGAGGATCGGCCATGAATGTCCCGGGTCTCCACAAGTTTCTGTTCGAAGGCTGCGCGGTCAGGGGCGCTGTCGTGCGGATTACGGCAGGTTGGCAGGAGGCCTTGCGCCGGCGGGCGGCGGTGGGCGAGTTTCCGCTGCCGGTGCGCACGCTGCTCGGTGAGATGACCGCGGCCGGCATGCTCATGCAGTCGAGCATCAAGTTTGACGGCGCACTGATTCTGCAGGTGCATGGTGATGGTCCGCTCAAGCTTGCCGTGGCCGAGGTGAAGACCGACTACAGCTTTCGTGCCACTGCAAAGGTCGTCTCAGCCATCCCGCCTGAGTCACGGCTGAGTGCGCTCGCCAACACGCGCGGCGAGGGGCGCTGCGCCATCGTGCTCGATGCCCGCAAGCGTGCGCGCGGCACCCAGCCTTATCAGGGAGTGGTGCCGCTGCATGACGATGCACGAGCACCCTTGGAGGATTTTTCCGCGGTCATCGAGCACTACATGCTGCAGTCGGAGCAGATCGACACCCGCATGATGCTGGCCGCCAACGACGAAGTGGCCGCAGGCCTGCTGCTGCAACGGATGCCGTCAGCGGGCCTGGGTAATCTGGCGGGTGGTCGCGAGGAAGATCTGGTGGGCTACCACGAGGATTTCAATCGGCTTTCCATGCTTGCGAGCACTCTGGGCCGGGAAGAATTGCTGGGGCTGGATGTTGATACCTTGCTTCATCGCCTGTTCTGGCAAGAGCGTCTGCAGCGTTTTGAACCCTTGGCCACCCGGTTCAGCTGTTCTTGCGGTCGCGAACGGGTGAGTCGCATGCTGGTCGGCCTGGGACATGCAGAGCTGCAGGACATCCTGACTGAGCAGGGACGGGTTGAAATCGGCTGCGATTTCTGTGGCCAGCAGTACCACTTTGATGCAGTGGATGTGGGGGAGATGTTCACCCCCGCCCTCGATCACCCGCCCGCCCCCACTACCTTGCAGTAGCCGCCCGCGCGGCTCAGGGCTGCCACGCGCCCGCTGCAATGGCAGCTTCCCGGTCTTCCGGCAGTTGCCACTGCGGACTTTCATCCCGGGCTTCTCGGGTATCCCCGCCCTCGTTCGACTCGCTCTCCAGCGCCCAGCTCACTTCCGGCCAGCGGTTGGGAAGCATGACGAGGTCACCGGGTGCCGCAATCTCCTCGAAGGCCCGCAGCGCTGCCGTGACGACATCGAGCTGATCCGCTTCATCGAAGGGCTGGCCGGCAGAATGCCCCAGAGGGTAATCCACGAATACGGCACGCGGAGCGTGGCCGGCACGCAGGATGTCGAGCGCACTGCCGAGGCACAGGGTGGGAATTCCATTCGCTTCAAGGTGACGTGCAACCAGACTCACGGTCTGGTGACACACAGGTCACATCGCGACGAGCAGCGCAGCCTCCACACCCTCGGCCCTGAACGCGTCGAGCACCGCCGGGGCGGTTTCCTCGCGCACACGGCGTTGGGAGTAAATGCCGCCCATGCACGACAACACATTGGAAGCGAGAGCCCCGATCACGCCCCGGGAGACAAGCTTGCGCAAGGTCGCGAGCGGCAGGATGCAGGCAGGATCCCGTCGAGCATCCACCAGGTAATTCTCCGTGATGTGGGAAAAACGCAGCGCCGAGTCGAGGGTGTCGACCGGGATCGCACGCACAGAACAGTCATCCCGGTAATGGTAGGCGCGTTGGCCGCGCACATAGGCTCCTGAAGTCGACAGCAGACCGAGTCGCAGCCGGGCAAGCGGACGGGGGAGTGCCTGCCAGGGCGGCGGGGTGCTGGCCTCGAACCAACGGTAGGGCGCATAACCCAGTCGCGCATAGCGGGCCCGGATGGTTTCCATGTATTGCACTGGCACGGTGGAGATCTCCGATCAAACCTGACAACATTTTCGTTTCACCACACCGGCAAGTCGAGGACCCCGCGCCATGGGACGCATCTTTGAAACCCGCAAGCACACCATGTTCGCCCGCTGGGATCGCATGGCCAAGCAGTTCACGCGTATCGGCAAGGACATCGCGATTGCGGTGCGCGGAGGGGGGCCGGATCCGGCACACAATCCCGCCTTGCGCCGGGTCATCCAGAATGCCCGCGCGGTGAACATGCCCAAGGACAAGGTCGAAGCCGCCATCAAGCGGGCCATGGGCAAGGATGCGGCCAATTACGAAGTGCTCATCTACGAAGGCTATGCGCCGCATGGTGTCGCCGTGCTGGTGGAAACAGCCACCGACAACCCGACCCGCACCATCGCTGCCGTGCGCAGCATCTTCAACAAGTTCGGTGGCAATGTCGGTGTCACCGGCAGCGTCTCTTTCATGTTTCGCCACATGGGGGTTTTCCGGCTGAATCCCGCGGGCATCGACCAGGACGATCTCGAGCTCTATCTCATCGACCATGGACTGGACGAGATGGGCGAGGGCACGGGCGAGAAAGGCGAACCCCAGATCATCATCCGCTGCAACTTCCCTGATTTCGGACAGGTGCAGAAGGCACTGGAGGATCGCAATGTCACCGTGCTTTCAGCGTCCCAGGAGTATGTGTGCACCACGCCTACCGAATTGCCGGAAGAGCAGGCGCGCGAGGTGCTTGAGATGGTGGACAGGCTTGAGCAGGACGATGATGTACAGCAGGTCTATCACACCCTCGCCTGAGCCCGTCGGACGTTGAAGGCCGCTTCTTTCTGGGCAGGTCTCCTGCTGTCCCTGATGGGGATGGGGCAGTCCATGGCCGCCGGATGGGAAAGGCTCGATCTGGAGGTACGGGAATCCATCCGCAATTTCTATGCGACCATCCCGACGGCGCGCGAACTGGCCGGTGAGGCCGCGGGCATGCTGGTGTTTCCGGGCGTTGTTGCCGGGGGGCTCGTGGTTGGTGGCGAGTATGGCGAAGGCGCGCTGATCGTGGGTGGGCGTACCGTGGACTACTACAACACTGCCTCCGCTTCACTGGGGCTGACCGTCGGGGCCCAGGTGAAGACCCAGGTTCTGCTGTTCATGTCGGCGCGTGCACTGGAGCAATTCCGCGCCAGTCGCGGCTGGGAAATCGGGGTGGACGGCGATGTCGCGCTGGCGCGACCCGGTGCCGAGGGCACGCTTGATCGCGATACCCTGCAAGAGCCCATCATTGCCTTTGTCTTCACCAACAAGGGACTCATGTACAACCTGAGTCTGGAAGGCAGCAAGTTCACCCGTTTCGAGCAGTGATCGCGGCCATCGGCTGTGGACTGCGCAGTTGGAGTGAACTGTTGTAGTCTGCCCGCTCAGGGGGAATGGGTCCCCGGAGGCGTGTCATGCAGGAAATCCGCTATACCTCCACGGCGCAGTTGCGCGAAGCGCTCGGCTCGCCTTCTGAACTTGCAGAACGCAAGGCCGTCCCTGCGCTGGACAAATACAGCCGGGCTTTCATCGCCCGTTCCCCTTTCCTCACTCTGGCAAGCACTGATGCCACCGGGCGG
>JBDLQR010000288.1:0-9552 GCA_039800485.1 Pseudomonadota bacterium | reverse complement strand
GGGCCACATCCGCCGAGCAGACCACCGGCAGGCTCACGCCGCGTTCCCGCAGCACGCGCTCCGCGATGGCCTTGGCCTGATGCTCGTGGCGCGCGTCGACGAACGAAAACAGGAACAGGATGCCGATCACTTCACAGCCGCGGTCCACCATGGCGTTGACCGCTTTCACGACCTGTTTTTCGTTGACTGGAATCAGCGCGGCGCCGGGTGGCAGGTGGATATTGCCCTGGTAGCAGCCCCCGCCGAGGCGCTCGCTGATGCCGAACACGTTCTTCGGGTCGACCAGCGGGCGGGTATGCCGGTGGAGCTGCTGGTGCAGGGTCTCGTTCTGGCTCTGGCCCAGGTAGGAGAGCCCGCCTTCCATCACGGTGATGTCTTCAAAGCCGCGGGTGACCATCAGGCCGACCTTGCGGCCGTTGCCGGTCAGGACCGTGTTCAGCATTCCGGTACCGCAGTAGATGTCTGCGCCGCAGCGGGCGTGGACTTCTTCGGCCGTGAGCCCGAGGTTGTTGGCCGCATCGGTGACCGATTCGCGGTAGCTGCGAGGTTCGTCCTCGCGGCGGCTGATCGATTTGCCCACGGTGAAGCTGCCATCGGGCTTGACCAGGATGGCATCGGTCATGGTGCCGCCGGCGTCGAAGGCAAGAATGAACTGGCGATCATCGGTCGCCGTTGCGGAGTTATCGGACATGGGCAATTCCTGGGGCTTTCAGCATCAAAGCAGGGGAGTGGGGGCGCCGGAGAGGGCGCTGGCGCCCCCTCCTCGCGAGCGGTGCAGGCCTAGCCTGTGGCGTTCGCGGCCCAGTGTCGGGTCAGGTGTTCCGTGCGGTCGACGTACCAGTCGTCGGCTTCGTCCGGCAGTGGCTGCCCCAGATAGTCGCGGTAGAACTTGTCGAGATCCGGCAGCATCTCGAACACCACCGGATAGCCTGGCGCCACCACTTCGACCGCATGCTGGGTAGCGCACTGCGGACAGAAGAATTCGCGCACTTCCTGCCAGCCCGGCTCCGGGCAGGCGGGCGCCGGGTCATAGACCTCTCGCATCTCTGCCAGGGTGCGGCGGACCCGCACCTTGCACCCCAGCTTCCAGTTCTGGCGGTAGTCGCCGAACTCATGCCCGCAGTCGCACTTCACCACGCGCTGGTTGTTGCCGTTGCGAGCCACATAGAGGCGGTCGCCGAGGCGGAGCAGGATCTGGTCCGGCCAGCTCACCCGTGATTGCAGCACCGCCACGTAATTCAGGAAGCGATCCTGATCCTTGCGCGGCAGCCGCTGCAGACGGTTGGTGTTGTCGTCGTCGATCGTGCCCTCGATGAGCTGGGCGATCAGTTCCTTGCTGATGGTTGCTTCGCCGGCCATGACTTACTCCTTGCTGAAGCTGAAGTCGGCAGGCAACTGCCAGAAGCGACGGAATTCGCCGTCGAACTTGGCAAAGCTCAGGCTCTGGCTGTACATCTCGTGTACTTCGGGCACGACCTGCTTCGCCAGCACCTTCGCACGCTCCTGCTGCCACCACTCGGCGGCAGGCAGGGAATCATCGAGGCGCGCCTTGCGCAATGCCGCGCGCTTCTCTGCGGTCGCGGCGACATCGAGCACCCATTCGCCGGCCGGGTTCTGCGCGGCCACCACGCCGTGCATGCGGCTCACGAAGTCGTAGTCCGGCGCCACGCCATCGTTCAGATCCTTGATGACCAGTGCGGGATTGCGGTCCAGGGGATCGCCCCAGCCGCCGGAAGAGCCGGCTGCATCGACGAAGAGATCGTGGTCGTGCAGGGCGAGTTCCGGGCAGTCGGTTTTCCAGATTTCCAGGTTCTCGACCGTCAGCTGGCCGCTGTCGACCTGTGCCAGAAGCTCACGCGCATCGCGCGGGGTTTCACCTTCGGCAATGAGATCCGGCAGGTTCGTCCCGCGCGCGGAAATCATGAAGGAGCCCGGCCCCGGATAGCCGCCGCTCATGCCAAGCCCGACTGAAGTCGTGCAGGAAAGACCGCCGTTCGGGCGCGTCAGGGCGACATGTTTGCCCGGCTCCACGCACCAGTGGACTGCCGAGTTGCCCGGACCACCGCGATACTTGCCGTAGCCGAAATAGCCGGGCAGCAGCTTGCGACCCAGATAGAACAGCGGCGGCACGCAGGCTTCAAACTCTTCGGCATCGCCGATGGTTGCGATCTGCGACCACGCAGCCCACACCAGCGGTTCACCGTCCTTGTAGCACCACGCACCGCGGCCTGTGCCGCCCAGCCACTCGAAGTTGGTAAAGCCGTAGCTCGTGCCATCGGCGGTAGTGCCAGCGCCCTGGAACGCACCCCAATTGCCATCTACCGTAAAGGCTTCCTCCAGGTAACCGCGCGAGAAGGTGGCGCGCGAGACGGCATTGAAACCAATGCTGTTCAAGGCCACGGTCTGCGCCCAGAGGTTGGCGTTGCTGGTGAATTCGTAATCCGGGTTGTAGATGCTGCCGGGGGCGTAATGCCGCTGCACGGCAAGTTCGATGCCGGCGGTCACCTTGGTGTTGTGGGCAAAGGAGTTGATCATGCCGAGGAACACGGCCGCATCTGCGCCGCCGGGGGTGGCGTTGTAGGAGTGGTAGCCCCAGCGGGAGCTGCCTTCGGTGTCGAGCATCAGGCCGTTGTCGTTCGGTTCGACGCTGGCCCGCACATGAATGAGCGTGTTCTTGTTGGCATGCGACCAGACATTCTGCAGGCCCTCGTACTTCACCAGGCGGAACGCGCATCCGTTGTAGGTGCCGGGCACCATCAGGGCGCGCATGTTGTCGACAATCATGCGGCGGGATTCTTCAATCACTTCCCGGATTGCGCGCTTGTAGTACTCCGCGCCGAACTCCGCCAGCAACTGGTGTGCGGCGTCGTTGATCATCGCGCAGCCGGCCAGGCGCATCTTGTCGTCCAGGATGTTCATGGTGGAGGCGCGGGTGCGGCGCTCCCAGATGGCTTTCCACCAGGACTCCTGACGCAGCTTGCGTCCGGTACGCATGGGTGGGCAGACCAGTCCGTCCATGAAGGTGTCCACAGAAAAAGTGGCCCACGAACCCGCGACAGGCGCGCCGTTCTCCATCAGGTGGTTGATACCCACCGCCCAGCCCACCACTTCGCCCTCATGGCAGATGGAGGTGAAGGAGTAGAAGTCCCCCGGGTGCGGCACGCCGCCCGTCTTGCCGTCGGACACCGCATAGACATCGCCGTCCTCGATGCCGTCATTCACGTCATAGTCGTTGTCGGCCATGTAGCGGATGGCGACCGGGAAGATGGCGGTGTGCGACAGGAAGCCCATGGAGACCGCCAAGGTGTCACCCTCCGGGGTGGTGATGCCCCACAGGCATTCGCCCATCTCGCGTGAACCGGGGCTGGCGGCCACGAAGCGCGCGGATTCGCGCGCGGCCAGCACCGCGGCATGCAGCTTGTTGTAGAAGCGCTCGTAACGGATGGGATCTGCATCTCGCAGGCTGAGGTCCTTGATGCCGCAGTAGTGGCCGGTTTCGCGGGTGAGCCGGTCGCGTTCATTGACCATCTGGCGCAGGGTGGGGACTTGGGTAGCCGTCCTGGCAGTCGGGATGACGCGTTCGCTGATTACAGCCATGCTCTCTCTCCGTGGTTGCTCCCTGCCACGGAGGGCAGGGAAACGAGGTGATACAGATCAATCACCCGGATTCTGCCACGCACCTCCGTGCCTGCAAATGAGCAGGCCGTGACGCCCTCTCCGTGTGCAGTGCAACAATCAGGTGCGGATGACGCGGGATCGCGCCGCTCCTACAATCAAGGCTTCCGTCATCCCAATCGCCAATCCAGGAGTCTCGTTTGAAAATCGCCTTCATGCCCGATACGCATTTCGGGGCTTACGATCAGGTCCAACTGCCGAGCGGCCCCGAGGTCGCAGATGCCATGGAGCATTGCCTCAAGGAGTCCGAACTGGCGGAGCGCTGCGGTTTCGATGGGCTCTGGGTGCCAGAGCGCCATCAACGCCCCGAGACGTGGTGGCCGAATACGGTGACCCAACTGGCAGCGATCGCAGCGCGCACCAGCCGGGTGAACATCGCCTCCACGGTCATCCAGCCCACCTTCCATCATCCGGTTCATCTGGCCGAGCAGTTGGCCAACATCGACTGCCTGTCTCGCGGACGCCTCACGTTCGGCGCGGGTGTGGGTTACCACCAGGATTACTTCCGACACTTTGGCGTGCCCTACGCCCGCCGCGGCGCGCGCTTCGAGGAAGTGATGGAGGTCATCGAAGCGTGCTGGACCCAGGAGACCGTCAATTACCAAGGGGAGTTCTTCAATTACGACGGCGTGAAGATGTCCCCCAAGCCTTACCAGCAGCCGCGTCCGCCGGTGTGGATCGGCGCCTTTGCCGACAAGGCGCTCGAACGCGCGCTGCGTTGGGACGGCTGGTGCCTGTGGTTCCCGCCGGCGGTGAAGGATCTCAAACCCCAGGTCGAGGCCATGCGCGAGAAGGCCTACAAGCTCGGCAAGAAGAACTGGCAGTTCACCATGGGCTTCGAAGGCTGGCTGGACGATGACCCGGAGGTGCGCGCCAAGCACGGCCATCGCTGGGTGCGCGAATGGAGCTTCTACGCGGAGAAAGGATTGTCACCGGACGCGGAAGCCAAGGACGAGCTCAGTGCCATCGAGGACATGTTCCTGTGTCTCGGCAATCGACAGAAGTGGATCGACCGCATGGGCGAAATTCGCGAACAGATCAATCCGGACTGGATCTGCTTCCGTACCCGCAATCCCGTCAATCTTGGCAAGCACTATCCCTCCCGTCAGGAATGCCTGGAAGTGATCGAGCGCTTTGGCGAGATCCTGCCGCTCATCCGCTGAACCAAGCCCGTCCCCCACAGACCTGAAAGGTTGCTGCACCATGAAACTAGGCCTGATGCTCGGCTACTCCGGCGCCCGCTACTCCCTGCCACTGGACCTCGTGCTGGAGGCGGAACGCCTCGGCTTTGACTCTGTCTGGACGGCCGAAGCCTATGGCTCGGACGCGGTGACACCGGTGGCCTGGGTGCTGGCCAACACCACGCGCATCAAGGCCGGCACGGCCATCATGCAGCTGGCGGGCCGTACCCCAGCGACGACTGCCATGACCGCCATGACGCTCGATCATCTCTCGGGTGGGCGTTTCGTGCTCGGGGTGGGACCTTCCGGGCCGCAAGTGGTGGAGGGCTGGCATGGCGAGCTTTACGGCAAGCCGCTCACCCGCCAACGTGAATATATTTCCATCATCCGCCAGATTCTCGCGCGCGAAAAACCGGTCGTGCACCAGGGCGAGCATTACCACATTCCCAATACGGGCCCCGGCGCGACCGGCCTCGGCAAGCCCTTGAAGAGCATTCTGCACGGCAACCCCAAGTTACCCATTTATACCGGTGCCGTGACGGAAAATGGCGTGCAGCTGGCGGCAGAGGTGGCGGATGGCACCTTCGTGGTGTGGATGAATCCCGATCGCCCGGACATCTTTGCCGGTGCGCTGGAGAAAGGCTTCGCCAAGGCCGGCGGCGGCAAGTCGCTCAAGGATTTTGATCTCGCGCCCTTTGTACGCATCGCGATGGGCGATGATCTCGCGGCCTGTCGTCGGGTGGTCAAGGATTTTCTGGCGCTCTACATCGGTGGCATGGGCGCCCGCGGCAAGAACTTCTACAACGATTACGCGAGCCGGCTCGGCTACGCAGACGCTGCAGTGAAGATTCAGGACCTCTACCTTGCCGGGCGCAAGGAGGAGGCCATCGACGCCGTGCCGGATCAACTCGTGGACGAATGCTCACTGGTTGGTCCCGAAGCTCATGTCCGTGAGCAGCTCAAGAGCTGGAAGCGGGCCGCGGCAGCGGGCAACCTCGGCACCATGATCGTCACTGCCGCCGATGTGGCCGCCCTGCGGGTAGTGGCAGAAGAGATGCTCTGAGGAACTGCGCGCCACCCCTCAGGAGGACACACCATGGCCTGCTGCATGTTCGGATTGCTGCTCGTCTACCAGCTGATCGAGGCGTGGCAGCGCGCACGTGGTCTGGGCCTGCGCTCCTGGCAGGCCTTGCGTGCGGGGCTCATCCGGGGCGGCAGACGTCGGCAGGTGGCCTGGGTGGCGCTGATTTTCTTTCAGCTGGGCGTGGGCGCGGCGCAGGTTGAGGCACATGGTGCCCACCTCAGCACCTGGGCGGGTCATGCCTCTGCAGATCTCGGGCAGCTCTGTCGCGGCGCGCTCGCGGCCACCGGGCGCATGATCACCCCGGACTCCTGAACGACCAGAGCAGGTTCCCATGTCAGCTATTCTTCCTGATTCCCTGTCCGCTGATGCCGGATTCCATGCCGCAGGCACGGGGCCTGCCACCCACCGCAGGCTGTGGCGCAGTGCAGCCTGCTACGCCTTGATGTGTGTGGTCGGGCTTTTGCCGTGGTTTCTGGATACCTCCGCCGCCTGGCGCGCGCTGGGGCTGGGGTTGCTACTGCCGGGCGGCGGCCTCGTTGCGCTAGGGCCTTGGGGCTTGGCGGGCATGGTGCTCGTGCTCGGCCTGTTCTGGTTATCTGTCATCGTGTGGTTCTGGTGCGGCATGGTGCTGGCGCCACTCGGGATCTGGCTCGGCAGTGCGGTGTTAGCCGGGTGGCTTGCGGAGGGTGAAGCCTGGCTGGCAGGGCCGCCTCTCGTGATCCTGACGATGGGAGCCTTACTTGCCCGGCAGATTCGGCAGGCCCGACAGAGAGCCCGCGCCGATGCGGCGCGGCTCGCCGCACGCCAGGCGTTCATCGTGGAGTCGGTGAGGGAAGTCCGTGCGCAAGCCGTCGTGCACCCTGATCCGGCGCCGCGAGAGCTCTCGCTCGAGCAACTGGCCTCGGTGCGCTATGCGCTCGAGCGGGCCCTGCAACCGGTCGGGGAATACGCCGGTTACACCCTCATCGATCAGTTCCAGCCGGCTGCCCTGCGTTACCAGATCAACCATCTGGGCTATGCGCTCGGCATGGTGCAATGTCACTACACACCGAACTTCCATGGCTACCTCGCACAGGCCCAGCGCAATCTCATCGAGACCTACCTGCAGCGCAGGGTCTGGGACTACTGGGTGCTGGAATCCATGTGGGGTCACCTCAACTTCACCAACTTCGACCCTGCGGCTCGCGACAACATCATGCTCACGGGCTACCTGGGCATGCAGGTCAACCAGTACATGCTGAACACGGGGGACAGACGCTATGCGGAGCCGGGCAGCCTGACCTTCCGCCTGAATGCGCGCACCGCCTACCCGCATGATGCCCATACGCTGGTGGAGTCCGTGCGCATGAACCATGCGCGCTCCGATTTCTGCCTGTACCCCTGTGAGCCCAACTGGATCTACGCGGTATGCAACATGTACGGCATGGGTGCACTGGCCAGCCATGATGCGGTCTTCGGCACCCGCTTCCTGGAGGGGATCTATCCGCGCTGGCAAGCCATGCTGGACCGTGAATTCACCGATGCCAAAGGGTCGCTCATCCCCCTGCGCTCGGCCTGGACCGGTTTCGGAATCCCCTTCTACAACGGCGAGGCCGGCTTTGCCTTTTTTGCCAACGTCTTTGCACCCGAACTTGCGACGCGCTTGTGGGCGGTGGGGCGCAAGGAACTCTCGTTCTGCATCGCGCCCGATGCGCAGGGCCAACCGCGCTTGTCCATCCCGCCTGAAGCATTGACCTTGCTGGACACCATCGACCCTGGCAATTACCGGCGCGGCGCGCTGTTTGCCTATGCCGCAGTCGCCATGTGTGGCCGTGAGTTTGGTGATCACGAACTGGCCGAGGCCGCTCTCCGCTCCATGGACCAGGACTGTGGTCGCGTGGTTGAGCATGGTGTGGCGTCCTACACCGGAGGCTCCTGCTGGGCCAACATCTATGCCCTGGATGCACGCATCATGCAGACGGGTGATTTCCGTCGCTCCTTCATCGAGGGCCCACCGGCCTCTGCATTGGCTGGCCCACTGCTGGAAGAAGCGCCATACCCTGGCGTGCTGGTGTCCAAGGCACTGAGCAACGGCGAGGATTTGCAGCTTGTGCTCCATCCCGGTGGCGCTGCAGGGACTTTCCCTCTGGGATTCTCACGCCTGAAACCGGGCACGCGCTATGTGAACCGCGGCGAGGCCAAGGCCCCGGATCTGCACGCCGATGCGGCCGGGCGCGCGGTTGCCGATATCCGGGTCGACGGACGCACGGCGCTGCACTTCGTGCCTGCCTGATCGCATGCTGAACTTCACCGAGGTAAGCCTGCGACGCGGCGGAGAGCAACTGTTCTCCGGCCTTGATTTCACTCTGCATGCAGGACAGAAGGTCGGCCTCGTCGGGGCCAACGGCGCCGGCAAGTCGAGCCTGTTCAGTCTCATCCTGGGTGACCTCGCCTGCGAAAATGGCAGCGTGCAATTGAGCAATGGCGTGGTGCTTGCCCATGTCGCGCAGGAAACACCGCCGGACCCGCGTCCAGCGCTCGAATATGTGTTGGATGGGGATCAGGAACTGCGCAGTCTGCAGCAGGCCTTGAGCGCCGCCGAGGCGCGGGGCGATGCCACGCTCGGCGAACTCCACACGCGCATGGCAAGCATCGATGGTTACGCCGCGCCCGCGCGCGCCGCCAGGCTCCTCACCGGCCTCGGCTTTGTGCCGGGTCAGGAAGCCGAGCCGGTAGCCAGTTTCTCGGGCGGGTGGCGCATGCGCCTCAATCTCGCCCGGGCGCTCATGTGTCGCTCCGATCTGCTGTTGCTCGACGAGCCGACCAACCATCTCGATCTGGATGCGGTGATCTGGCTGGAGCAATGGCTGCTGCATTACCCCGGCACCCTGCTGCTCATCTCGCATGACCGGGATTTCCTTGATCGCGTGGTGGACGTCATTGCACATCTGGATCAGGGGAGCCTCAGGCTCTACACCGGCAATTACTCGGCCTTTGAGCAGGCACGCGCGGCCCAGCTGGTGAGCCAACAAGCCGCTTTCGAACGCCAACAGCGCGAAGTGGCGCATATGCAGGCCTTTGTTGAGCGCTTCCGCTACAAGGCCAGCAAGGCACGCCAGGCGCAGAGCCGCCTGAAGGCCCTTGAACGTCTGGAAATGATCGCGCCAGCGCATGCCGACTCACCCTTCAGCTTTGAATTCCTCGCCCCACGCAAGCTGCCGCGTCCGCTGCTCACGCTTGATCGCGTCAGCGCAGGCTATGGCACGCGCAAGATTCTCGACGGTGTGAAACTGTCCATCGCACCAGGCGACAGACTCGCCTTGCTCGGGGCCAACGGGGCTGGCAAATCGACGCTCATCAAACTGCTCGCCGGCGTGTTGCCTGCCATGGAGGGCGAGGTGCTGCCGGCACGCGACCTCGCGATCGGTTATTTCGCGCAACATCAGCTTGAACAGTTGAACGCGGCGGAATCGCCATTGCAGCACCTGCAGCGCGCGGCACCGGGCGTGCGCGAGCAGGAGCTGCGAAATTGTCTGGGTGGATTCAATTTTCGTGGCTCGATGGCAGAACGCGCCGTCGGCTCGTTTTCCGGCGGTGAGAAAGCGCGCCTGGTGCTGGCGCTGCTGCTGCATG
>JBDLQR010000287.1:0-14759 GCA_039800485.1 Pseudomonadota bacterium | reverse complement strand
TTCGGCCCGCCTGCCATTCGAGCCCAGGGTGGACAAGGAGTTGCTGGCCACCGCGGCCAAGCCTTCCCAATCGAACCTCGACTATCCCGATTCGGCGTGGCGCAATGTAACAGTTGCCCCGGGCGACAATCTTTCGCTCATGTTCAATCGGATCGGTGCAAGTAGACAGGATCTCCAGGCCATCCTGGATATCGGTGAGAAGGCCCGCACTGCGATGACGCGGCTGGCACCTGGCCAGGTGCTGCGTTTCAGGCTTGAAGGTTCGGCGGTCCAGGAAATCGTCTTCGAACAGGACTTCCTGACTTCCGTCAGATTTTCCCGCGATGGCGACAAGTTCAAGTCTGAATGGATAGAAGAAACGCCCGAGATCAGGCAGGCATCGGCAGTCGCGGAAATCACCCACTCACTGTTCATTGATGGCCAGCGCGCCGGGCTCAGCGACAAGACCATCATGGAGTTCATCGGGGTGTTCGGTGGGACGTCGATTTCCTCCGCGACCTGCAGCGCGGTGACCAGTTCAGCGTCGTGTTCGAGGAAATCTACAAGGACGGGCAAAAGGTCACCAGCGGCAAGATTCTCGCCGCAGAATTCATCAACCAGGGAAAGCGGCTGCGCGCGATCTACTACGAGCATGAGGATGGGATCGCCGGATATTACTCCGACAAGGGCGAGGCCATGCGCAAGGCTTTCCTGCGGACCCCGGTCAACTTCACGCGCATCAGCTCACGCTTCAGCCTCGCGCGCAGACACCCCATCCTGAACCGGGTGCGTGCGCACCGTGGTGTGGACTACTCCGCCCCCACGGGCACGCCAATTCAAGCGGTCGCGGATGGCAAGGTCATGTTCGCGGGCTGGAAGGGCGGCTATGGAAACGTCGTCCAGTTGAAGCATGGTTCGGCCTACAGCACGCTCTATGGCCATATGACGAATTTCGCCCGCGGCATCCGCAGCGGCCAGACGGTGAGTCAGGGCCAGACCATCGGCTATGTGGGCCGGACCGGTCTCGCAACCGGTCCCCACCTGCACTATGAGTTCCTGGTCAATGGGGTTCATCGCGACCCGATGACGGTGAAGCTGCCCAACGCCTTGCCGCTGGACACCAAGTATCTGGCTGACTTCAAACAGCAAGCCGCGCCACTGCTGGCCAGAATGGATTCCCTCGGTCCCGGGGATGCCGAGAGCAAGCCTGCGATGGTTGCCAAGGTCGAAAAGCCCCGCTCCCCTGCTGAGTAAATTCCCGCACGAGTCTCATGCGTCCCCCAGGAGGGACCGCCAGCCATGCCGCGCTATATCGGTCTGATTTCCGGCACCAGCATGGATGGTGTAGATGCCGCCCTCATCGAGGTCGCAGGCGAGTCTGTGTCGCTTCAAGCGTACCTGGAGGTGCCCTATCCGGGTGACCTTCGCGAGGATTTGGAACGCATCATCACGACCGGCCCGGTGTCCCTGTCGGGATTGGCTGCGCTTCATGTACGCATCGGTCGGGAGTTCTCCGCAGCCGCGCTCTCGCTGCTTCGCGATTCCGAGCTGTCACCTGCGGACGTAGCCGCCATAGGCAGTCATGGGCAAACGGTCTGGCATGCGCCCTCCGGGCCGTTTCCATGCACGCTGCAGATTGGGGATGGCGCGTCCATTGCCGTTGCAACGGGTCTGCCCACTGTGTGTGATTTCCGCAGCACTGATGTGGCGCTCGGTGGCCAAGGGGCGCCATTGGTGCCGCTGTTTCATGAGGCGCTCTTCGGCCGCGCAGGGAAACCAACTGCCGTGGTCAATATCGGCGGCATTGCCAACATCACCCTCCTGGCAGGAGATGGCTCGGGAAAGCTGGTCGCGTTTGATACCGGACCAGGAAACACCCTGATGGACTGCTGGATCGCACAGCATCTCGGCTTGCCTTTTGACAAGGCTGGCGCCTGGGCCCGCGGGGGCCGGGAAATCCCCGGTTTGCTCGAACGATTGCTCGCAGAACCCTACTTCTCCCGCAGTGCGCCGAAATCGACGGGGCGGGAGTTGTTCAATCTGGCGTGGCTGCGTCAGCGACTGGAGAAGGGAGAGTCGCGGGCTCCCGAGGATGTCCAACGTACTTTGGTGGAGCTTACGGCTGTCACCATCGCGAACGAAATTCAGCTTTACCAACCCCGGGGTGACGCAGTCTTTGTTTGCGGAGGCGGGGCGCAGAATTCTCTGTTGATGGAGCGTCTGGCCGCCCTGTTGCCGGACCGACGGGTGCAACGCACCGACGAGGCGGGCGTTCCAGGTGCGGCCCTGGAGGCCATGGCATTCGGATGGCTTGCACATCGGCGCATGACCGGCCAAGCCGGCAACGCGCCATGCGTGACAGGGGCCTCGAGGCCCGCGGTACTGGGCGCGCTCTATCTGCCCTGAGTTACGTGACTCAGACGGAGAAGGAGGAGCCGCACCCGCAGGTAGTCTGGGCGTTGGGATTGCGGATGACGAACTGCGCGCCCTCCAGGCCCTCGCTGTAGTCGATTTCCGCACCCATGAGGTATTGGATGCTCATGGGGTCGACCAGCAGCTTGACGCCCTGATTCTCGACGATGGTGTCTCCATCCCCCTCGTTCTGTTCGAAGGTGAATCCGTACTGGAACCCGGAGCAACCACCACCGGAGATGAAAACCCGCAGCATCAGCGACTCGTCTCCCTCTTCGTCAATCAGGGTTTTGACCTTGAGCGCTGCCGCATCGGTGAACATCAGTGGCACGTCAAGGTCCGCTTCGACCTCAGATGAAATAGCAGACATGGTTCTATCCTCGACTGTGTTTCTCGTGGCTCGCTCGACCCGCGGCGCAGGAGCGCCTCAGGAAGGCTCTCGTTGCGGCTCTTCAATCCGCACCCGCTCGGCCTCCTTGGCGGTGATTCTGACCAGCTTGCCGTTGACTTCGGCGCCCATGGCCATCTCGATGAGTGCGTAGTGGACGTCCCCTTCGACCCTCGCCTTGGGCGCGAGTTCGACGTGGTCCCGTGCATGCACTGACCCGATCACGGGCCCGTTCAGGATCACATAGGGCACATTGACATTGCCATGGATGGCGCCACTTTCACTGAGGGTGAGCATGGCCTTCTGGTCCTGGTTTGCAGACACATCACCGCGAATGATGCCGTTGATGTGCAGGCGCCCTTCGAAATTGATGTTGCCCTCCACCTCGGTGTGTTGACCGATGATGGAGCTTGCATCCATGTGTCTGCGCTTTTTGCGATTGAACATAGGCGGATCTCTCGTTTGCGGGCACTGCCGTGCCGGGGGACCCGGCCACAGGCCCAGTCGGCCACCTTATGCGCTTCCGGTGAATAGTCAAGACCGCCCGCGGTGAGTTCGGAGCCCGGCATCGGTGCCTGCCGGCCGCGACTATCCACGTGCGGTGACGCATAATCCAGAGCAATCCATTCCGAGCTCGGCCGCCATCATGTATCTCTGGATCAAGTCGCTGCATCTGGTTTCCATGGTGGCCTGGTTCGCCGGCCTGTTCTACCTCCCGCGGCTTTTCGTCTACCACAGCGCGGCGACGGATGCGCCCAGCATCGCCCGTTTCAAGATCATGGAAAGGCGCCTCTACCGGGGCATCACCACACCGTCGGCCGTGCTCACTGCGGGCTTCGGGCTCTGGCTGATTGCGCTTCAGGGGTTGGACTGGGTGGCAGCAAGCCGCTGGCTGCAGTTGAAGCTCGCACTGGTCGGGCTGCTTCTGGCCTATCACGTCTATCTGGGGCATCTGGGCGCACGTTTCGCCGTGGATCAGAATGCGCACACTGAAAAATTCTATCGGATTATCAACGAATTACCCGTCTTCATCCTGGTGCCGGTGGTGATTCTCGCGGAGGTGAAGCCGTTCTGATGCGGCCCGTGCTCATGCTTCGAGCAGCTCAAAGTCCTCCTTGCGCGCCGAGCAATCAGGGCAGGTCCAGTTCGGTGGCAGATCCTCGAACCGGGTTCCTGCCGGGATGCCCTCGGCGGGCAAACCCAACGCCTCGTCATAAATGAACCCACAGATCACGCAGATGAATTTTCGCAAGGCTGCCGCACCGTCATTCAAAGCTCGGCCCGCATGGTAGCCCAAGGGCCGGCGGCATTGCGCCGCCCATTGGTGCTGGTCATTGGCGGATTGGATCCCAGTGGCGCTGGTCTTCAGGCCGACATCGAGACCTGTTTCGCGCTGGGCTGCCATGCCTTGCCCATCGCCACCGGGCTGACCATCCAGAACACGCGCGGGGTGCAGCGGGTAATCCCCGCGACCGAGGCCGACCTGACCGAGCAAATCGAGGTCTTGCTGGCCGATGCGGGGCCGCTTGCTGCCTGCAAGATCGGGATGCTCCCATCAGAGGCGTCAGCCCTGAGTGTGGGAAGGGCGCTGTCGAAATTACCCACCGGTGTGCCCGTGATCCTCGACCCGGTCATCGCAGCCAGCGCAGGAGGAGTCCTCATGGCCCCGGCATTGACGGATTGCCTGCCGCAGGAACTGCTCGCGCGCACCACCCTGATCAAGCCCAATCTGCGGGAGGCCAGGCGCCTGACTGGCGCCGCAACTGCGGAAGAAGCAGCCGCCAGACTCTGTGGTGAGTCTCCGCTTCCGATGTACGCCCTGGTGACCGGCGGAGATGCGCCGCACGCAGGCCAGGTGCGGCATCTGCTCTACAAGCGGGGTTTGCGTTGCGCCGAATTTTCGAGCCCCCATGTGGAGGGCCTCTTCCACGGCACGGGCTGCACCCTCTCCAGTGCAATCGCTGCGGGGTGCGCGCTGGGCATGCCACCGGAATCCGCAGTTGAAATGGCCCTCAAGTACACCTGGGGAAGCGTGCAGCACGCCTTCCCGATTGGGGGTGCCCAGTCGATTCCCGATCGCCGCTGGTTCTGGAAGGGAGGATTTCCATGAAGCACGCCTGGCCTGCCCGCGGCCTCTACGCCATCACCCCCGCGGGATTGACCGAAGACGCCTGCCTCGAAAAAGTGTCTCAAGCTCTCACCGCTGGTATTGGCGCCCTGCAGTACCGCGACAAATCGAGCGTCTGGTCGATACGCCTTCGGATGGCGCGTCGTCTGGGCGAGCTGTGCCGTGAAGCCTGCGTGCCGTTGATCATCAACGACGACCTCGCGCTGGCGATCGAGTCAGGTGCCGATGGTGTCCACCTCGGGCGCGATGAGATGCACCTGCTGGAAACCGCCGTTGCGAGTTCGCCCCGATTGCTGGTGGGAGTCTCGTGTTACAGCGACCTCGACCGGGCGAGAGACGCGATAGCCCGTGGCGCGGATCACGTGGCTTTTGGCAGCCTGTTCCCGTCCCCGACCAAACCCGCGGCCCCGCGTTGCGAGCTCCCGGTGCTGCGCGCCGCGCGCCAGGAGTTCGCCGTCCCGATCGTTGCGATCGGGGGTATTACCCCCGAGAATGGCCGCGCCGTCATCGAGGCGGGCGCCGACTATCTTGCTGCCGTAAGCAGTGTCTTCGAGGCCGGGGACATCGCCAGGGCAGTGAGCCGCTACACGGATCTTTTTGCCTGAACCGGCGCCGCTTCAACCCAGGAACCAAAACCGGATCACCGCCATGCTCGACCGCTCTGCACAGCTCTTCAATGCCGCCCAACGCTGCATTCCGGGTGGAGTCAATTCGCCCGTCCGCGCCTTCAATGGAGTCGGGGGCAGCCCGGTGTTCATTGCCAGGGCAGAGGGGGCCTGCCTTTTCGACGAGGATGGCAACCGCTACGTCGATTACGTCGGTAGCTGGGGTCCGATGATCGTTGGCCATCTGCATCCGTCAGTACGCGCTGCCATCGTGGACCAGCTGGATCGCGGTGTGAGTTTCGGCACACCAACCGCGATCGAGACACGTCTCGCGGAAAAGGTCTGCGCGCTGATCCCCTCGATTGAAAAGGTCCGCATGGTGAGCTCGGGAACAGAAGCGGCGATGAGCGCGATTCGCCTTGCCCGCGGTTACACGGGACGTTCCCGGATCGTGAAGTTCGAGGGCTGTTACCACGGCCACGCGGACTCGCTGCTGGTGAAGGCAGGATCCGGGGCGCTGACCATGGGCGTGCCAACCTCACCAGGCGTACCCGCCGAGCTCGCCAATCTCACTCTCACGGCGAACTTCAACGACTTGGACGATCTGAACCGCCTCTTCACCGAGGTCGGCGGGGATATCGCCGCCGTGATCGTGGAACCCATCGCCGGCAACATGAACTGCGTGCCACCGCTGCCCGGCTTCCTCGAGGGCTTGCGCGAAATCACCGCAAGGCACGGTGCCTTGCTGATCTTCGATGAAGTGATGACGGGTTTTCGCGTTCACCGCCAGAGCGCGCAAGGACTTTACGGCATCACACCGGACATCACCGTGCTCGGCAAGGTCATCGGCGGCGGCCTGCCGGTCGGTGCCTTCGGCGGCCCCGCACGCATCATGGATTCCATCGCACCCACCGGTCCGATCTATCAGGCGGGAACACTGTCCGGTAATCCGCTGGCCATGGCGAGTGGGCTCGCCACCCTGGAACTGCTGGAAGTGCCGGGCTTTCACGACCGCCTGGAAGAGAGCACGCGCAAGCTGACCGAAGGCCTGGAGAAGGCGGCGCGAGAAGCGGGAGTGGCATTCACCACCAACAGGGTGGCTGGGATGTTCGGCTTGTTCTTTTCGTCCTCAGCCCGGATATCGACCTACGCAGACGTCAAAGCCTGTGATGTGGCCCGCTTCCAGCGCTTCTTCCATGAAATGCTGCAACGTGGGGTGTATCTGGCGCCATCCGCTTTTGAAGCGGGTTTCATTTCCTCAGCACATGGGGAGGACGAGATCCTGCACACCTTGGACGCCGCCAAGGCATCGTTCGCCGCCCTGCGCTGATCACGCGCGATCAGACTTCGGTGAAGAGGCCCACGCGCAGGCTGGAGCCTTCGTAGATCTTTTCGCCATCGACTTCCATGCGGGCATCTGCAATGCCCATCACGAGCCCCCGCTGCACGAGACGCTTGATGTCGATGTGATAGCGGATGAGTTTGCGGTCCGGCGTAACCTGTCCCGTGAACTGGATTTCACTCCCGCCGAGCGCGCGCCCGCGACCCAGACCACCTTTCCAGGCAAGGAAGAAGCCGATGAGTTGCCACATCGCATCCAGCCCCAGGCAACCCGGCATCACCGGATCGCCCTCGAAATGGCACTTGAAGAACCAGAGCTCAGGGTTGATATCCAGTTCGGCGATGATTTCGCCCTTGTTGTAACGCCCACCGGTGTCATTGATTTCAATGATGCGATCGAACATCAGCATGGGCGGGAGCGGCAGCTGGGCGTTGCCCGGGCCGAACAGGTCGCCACGACCGCAGCTGATGAGCTCGTCGTAGGCGTAGGCGTTCTTGTGCCGCCCATTCAGGATGATGGGAGCGTCCGCGTGGATGGGAGCGAAAGTGGACATGAATGACTGCCTGTGTGGTCCCGCAAGTATAACAGGATAGAGAGGCGGTTCAGGTGAAAGTCAGGCGGGCCTCCGCCACCGTACCGCCATGATCAGAGGCGAGGGTGAGTCGGCCGGAATAAGCGCCTTCGACGATTTCGCGCACGGTTGCGAGCCCGATGCCGTGCCCCTCCACCGACTGATCCAGACGGGCGCCCCGCTGCATGACCTCGAGCACCTTCTCAGCCGGCAGACCGGGACCATCATCGTGGATGCGAATGCACAGACCGGGGCGCTTGCCGGCGGACTCGGCCGGCGTCACGAGAACCTCGACCCTGACCTCGCGACGCGCCCATTTGCAGGCGTTGTCCGCGAGGTTGCCGATGATCTCCATGAGGTCGCCCTGATCACCATAAAACATCGCATCGGCCGGCGCGTTGCCGGTAATCAGGATGTCGCGTGAGTGATAGACCTTGCGCAGGGAGGCGACCAGACGGTCCAGCACGGGGGCGACTGGAACCGGGCGGGAAAGCGCACTGCGGCCGGCGGTCGCGGCGCGTTGAAGCTGGTACTTGATGGTCGCGTCCAGTTGATCGACCGGTTCCCTGAGCGCCTCCGCCACCTCTCCCGCATCAGTACCCCGCTCGAGCGTCGAGCGAATCACTGCGAGGGGCGTTTTCAGACTGTGCGCCAGGTCGCCCAAGGCGTTGCGATAACGTTGGAGATGCGTGTCACGCGCGGCCAGCAGGGCATTCAGGTTGCTTGCCACCGCTTGCAGCTCACGGGGGTAGCGACCGCTGAGTGATTGCTTCTCACCCGCTTCAATCGCGGTGAGCTCGCTTGCGATCTGGCGCAGTGGTCCCAGTCCCCAGCGCAGGATGACCAGCTGAATCGCCAACAGGAATGCTGCAAGGCCTCCGAACCAGAGCCACATGCGGCGCTGGAACCTGCGCACCTGCGCATCAAACGCGCCGCGCCCCTCACAGCTCTGGAAGGTATAGGGCCGGGCGCGGGCCTCGTCGCGCGATTCCCATTGCACCAGATAACTCAGGCAGAAGAGCGGCTCCTCGGCGGAGGAAATCGCCTCCTCGAACACGAAATTGCCGGCCGCCCGCTCCCCCGGCCACTGGATGGCAAGTCCCAGCATCGAGCGGGAACGCCAGAGGACACGGCCATCCGCATCATGGATTTGTGCGTAGTGGCCCGACTCCGGCGTGGCGAGAGAGGTGTCGGGAAGCAGGGCATCGTTGAGGACACGGGCTGGTGTATCGAGATCGGCCAGTCCGAGAAGCACGAAGATTTGCGCCTTCAGGCGCTCCTGGACAGCATCACGGGCGGAATCCCTGAAACCATGATCGAGGACCAGAGCCGCCGTTCCGAGAAAAGAGGTCAGCACCACGCCCGCAACCACCAACAGCCGGGCGTGCAGGGAGCTCAACATGAGGTGCGAGGGTGAAAAATCGCCCGCGCGGGATTTCAATCCCGGGAGGGCTGGTTCCGTTCGAAACGGAAGCGATATCCGTGCCCGCGCGCCGTTTCAACGGGATTCATCACGCGGTCGGGATCGAGTTTTCGGCGCAAGCGTCCGATGATCACTTCCAGCACGTTGCTGTCGCGATCGCCGTCATCTTCGTACAGGTGCTCACTCAGTTCCGTTTTCGAAACCACTCTCCCCGCATGCATCATCAGGTACTCGAGAACCTTGTACTCGAAGGCGGTGATTTCGATGGCTTGACCATCATTGGCCAGCGTCTTGGCCGCCGTATCCAGTACGTAAGGACCGCAGCGGAGCTTGGATTCCGCCCAGCCTGCCGACCTGCGCAGCAGGGCACGGATACGGGCGATGAGTTCCGGGGTGTGGAAAGGTTTGACGAGGTAGTCATCAGCGCCCAGTTCGAGACCCGCGACCTTGTCTTCCCAACTGCCTCGCGCGGTGAGTATGAGGATGGGGAAAGTGCGGCCGGCGGCGCGCCATCGCCCGATGAGTTCCGTGCCGGACAGATCCGGCAAACCAAGATCAACGACGGCCAGATCAATCGGATATTCGGTGCCGGCGAAAAGCCCGTCCTGCCCATTGGCAGCGAGATCGACAGCGAAGCCCTCCCCGCGCAAGCTGGTCGCAAGGCCTTGGCGAAGTTGAGGCTCGTCCTCGACAATCAAGATGCGCACGGGGTTCTCCGCATGGGTGCTCAGCGCGCCTGTCCGGCGGCGGAGTCGACGCGAATACGCCGCACCCGTCCTTCATCGAGCAGGATTCGGACTTCGTAAGCGCCACCGAGTCCTTCCTGCAACGGACGCACATCGAGCACCCTGCCACCGGTTTCCTCGCGCGCGCGTGCGGCCGCATGATCAGCGCCCATGTCATGACCGGGCATCATGCCGGACGTGTCCATCGGCGGCAGGTAAACCTCCTGCGCCTTCACCAATCCAGGTGCCGCAGCCCCCAGGAGGGAGATCAGGAGAGGGGCCGGTCTGACGATGCTCAGCATGCAGGAATCTTAACCCAGGGGACCAAGGGGTACACACTCAGGGCGGGAGCAGATCCCGGCTGAGGCGGAAGAGTCTCGGTGAGCGCCGGTTAATCGTGACTGAATCCAGCTTCAGTCCGGGAGAGAAATCTCCCGATCGTGCTGCAAGGCGGGAATCATGGCGCGAGCATCTTCAACCCTGGATGTTTCAACATCGGCCAGGATGAAGCCGGGTTCGGTGCCGCCATCCGCCAGCACCTCACCCCAGGGGTCAACGATCAGTGAGTGTCCGAAAGTCCGCCGTCCCCATCGCCGTGTTCCGCACTGACCTGCCGCAAAGACATAGCAGCCGGTCTCGATCGCCCGCGCCCGCACCAGCACATGCCAATGCGCAAGACCGGTGGTATGGGTGAAAGCGGCCGGGACAGCCAGAAAATGTGCGCCGGCCTGCGCCAAGCCCCGATAGAGGTGAGGAAAACGCAGGTCATAGCAAATCGACAGGCCCAGCTTGCCCCACGGCAGGTCAGCCAAGGTTGCGCAGTTGCCGGGTTGCACCACGCGTGATTCGCGGTAGTACTCACCGTTGCGCAGGCGAACGTCGAAAAGATGGATCTTGTCGTATTCCGCAAGACGCTCACCCACCGGGGACAGGAGGTAGCTCCGGTTGGCGACTTTCTCCGGGCCGGTGCGGATGGTGAGGGATCCCAATGCCAGATGGACGCCCAATTCCTGCGCCAGCGCTGCGAACAGCGGCAGGGCGGGATGGGTTTCCTCGGGATATCCGCGGGTCAGATAGAGCTCGTCGCGCTCCTCCAGGCAGCTGAAATTTTCCGGCAGGCAAATGAGTTCCGCGCCAGCCCGCGCAGCTTCCCGGCAAAGCATTTCCGCGTCGGCGAGGTTGCGGTCGAGGTCATCCTCCGCACAATTCTGGACGCAGGCCACCTTGAAAGCCGGCATTGCTGCGTGCCTCAGCCGAGCTTGTGATCCGCGACGATGATGCCGTCACGGTCAGCGTAGAGGTAGTCGCCGGGTTGGATGGAAATCTCCGCAAACCGGACCGGGATATCCTGCGCTCCCTCCCCGCGTCTTACGCTCTTGCGCGGATTGCTGCCCAGCGCCTTGATGCCGACCGGAAGCTGCATGAGAGCCTCGGAATCCCGCACGCAGCCATAGACCACAAGGCCCGCCCAGGCGTTCTTCACCGCCAGTTCGCCAAGTTGATCGCCAACCAGTGCACAGCGCAGGGAGCCGCCGCCGTCCACCACGAGAACGCGCCCCTCACCGGCTTGCTCGAGCATGGCACGGACCAGAGTGTTGTCCTCAAATACCTTGAGGACGCAGACCGGCCCCTCGAACACGAGCCGGCCACCGTAGTCACGAAAGAGCGGCGCGGCAACCCGCAGCGCCTCGCCATGTTCGTCATAAAGATCGGCCAGTGCCTTGCTCATCGGGAGTCCTTACTTGTTCTTGCGGGGGCGTTGATAGCCCGCAATGGTTTTCTGGCGAACGCGGCTGATCACCAGTCTGCCGGCTTCCACATCCTCCGTCACGGTAGTGCCTGCAGCCACGGTAGCGCCCTTGCCTATCCGCACGGGTGCGACGAGCTGGGTGTCCGAGCCGATGAAAGCGTCATCCTCGATCACCGTGCGATGTTTGTAGGCACCATCGTAGTTACAGGTGATGGTTCCGGCACCGACATTCACCGCCTGACCGATTTCTGCATCGCCGATATAGGACAGATGATTGACCTTGCTGCCTGCGGCAATCGCAGATTTCTTGACCTCGACAAAGTTGCCGATATGCACGTCAGGTCCGAGCACGGTCTCGGGACGAATGCGCGCAAACGGCCCTATCTTGCTGTTGGCCCCCACAGCGGCCTGCTCCAGCACCGTATTGGCCAGAACCTCAACGCCCTCCCCGAGTACCGTCTCGCGAATGAAGCAATTCGGGCCGATGCGGACACCGTCGCCCAGCACCACCTTGCCTTCGAAAACGACATTCACATCGATGCAGACATCCCTGCCGCACAGGAGCTCGCCACGAATGTCCAGCCGTGACGGGTCGCGCAGCGAGACGCCTCCGCGCATGAGCTCTTCTGCCTGCATCCGCTGGAATGCGCGCTCGAGCATGGCTTGCTGCTGGCGATCATTCACACCGGCGACTTCGGTCGCGTTTGCCGCCGTGACACCCGCCACCGCAATACCCTCCTCGACGGCCATTGCCACGCAATCGGTGAGGTAGTACTCGCCCTGGGCATTCTCGCTACCCAGGGCGGGCAGCCAGCGCTGCAGGAACTCCGAGCGCACTGCCATGATGCCGCTGTTCACCTCGCGCAATCGCAACTCATCCGTGCTCGCGTCCTTGTGCTCCACGATGCGGAGAATGTGCCCCTGCTGATCGCGCACGATCCTGCCGCAACCACTGGGGTCATCAAGCGTGGTGGTCAGCAGGGCAAATCCGGTAGCTCCGGCAGCTTCGACAAGCCGCCTGAGCGTCGGAACCGACAACAGCGGCACGTCTCCATACAGGATCAGAACCAGTGCGGCGGACGGCAGGACCGGGAGGGCCTGCAGCATCGCATGACCTGTGCCGAGCTGTGCCTCCTGGGCCACCCATATCAGATCATGGTCTGCATAGAAGGCCTGCAACTGTGCTCCGCCATGCCCGTGGATGATGATGGGACGAACGGTCGTGAGCTCGGAGGCGGCCGCCAGGACATGACCGATCATCGGCTGGCCACCGATCGGGTGCAGCACCTTGGGCAGGTTGGAATTCATCCGCTTGCCCTGTCCTGCCGCCAGAATGCATACGCAAAGTTCCATAGCGTTCAATCCCTCCAGGCTCGCGGCCCGATCATAGTCGGCGTGGGCTCGCCCCGCACACCCTGTGCAGCAAAAGCAGAAATCCAAATCCCGGAAAGCAGAAAGGCCTCCGGGGAGGCCTTTGCTGCGCATCACATTTCAAGCGTCAGGCAATCGCCCGTTCACTGCCTCCGGAGTGGATCAGCTCCCCGCGCGGCGCCGCAAGCGCTGGATGGTCTGGAGCTGGGCCGCCAGTTCGGCAATCTCGATCTGGGCCTTGGCGATGTCGAGCTTGTCGGATCGATCCTTGAGGAGCTCCTCCGCTTCCTGCTTGGCTTTCAGCACTGCAGCCTCGTCCAGATCGTGCGCCCTGATGGCAGTATCGGACAGCACGGTGACTACCTTCGGCTGAACTTCCAGCATCCCTCCGGAGATGTAGAAGGCCTGCTGTTCTCCGCTGGGAAGCTGCACTCGCACTTCGCCCGGCCCCATGCGGGTCAGCATGGCCGCGTGTCCGGGTGCAATACCCACCTCGCCAAGCAGGGCGGGCGCAAAGACCATGGCCGCGTCGCCCGAGAAAATTTCGCGCTCGGCACTCACGATGTCGACATGGATACTGGACATGGGGCTGTGCTCCGCTTCGTGGGATTAGAGAGTCTTCGCCTTCTCGACGGCGTCTTCGATGGTGCCAACCATGTAGAAAGCCTGCTCGGGGAGGTGATCGTACTCGCCGGCCACGATCGCCTTGAAGGCCCGAATCGTGTCCTTGAGGGGCACATAGCGTCCCTTGGCACCCGTGAACACTTCGGCCACGAAGTAGGGCTGCGACAGAAAGCGCTGAATCTTGCGCGCACGGGCCACCGTGAGCTTGTCTTCTTCCGACAGTTCATCCATGCCCAGAATGGCGATGATGTCGCGCAGCTCCTTGTAGCGCTGCAGCGTGCCCTGTACCGCACGGGCTGTCTCGTAATGTTCCTGACCCACAACCAGCGGATCGAGCTGACGGCTGGTGGAATCGAGCGGATCCACGGCCGGGTAGATACCGAGCTCGGCAATCTGGCGGCTGAGCACCACCGTCGCGTCAAGGTGCGCGAAGGTCGTGGCGGGCGAGGGGTCGGTGAGGTCGTCCGCGGGCACGTACACCGCCTGGATGGAGGTGATCGATCCGGTCTTCGTCGAGGTGATGCGCTCCTGCAGACGGCCCATTTCTTCCGCAAGGGTCGGCTGGTAGCCCACCGCCGACGGCATGCGTCCGAGCAACGCGGACACTTCGGTACCGGCCAGTGTGAAGCGGTAGATGTTGTCGATGAAGAGCAGCACATCGCGCCCCTCATCACGGAACTTCTCGGCCAGGGTCAGACCGGTCAGTGCAACACGCAGACGATTGCCCGGAGGCTCGTTCATCTGGCCGTACACCAGCGACACCTTGTCGAGAACGTTCGAGTCCTTCATCTCATGATAGAAGTCGTTGCCTTCGCGGGTACGCTCACCCACGCCCGCGAACACGGAGAAACCGCTGTGCTCGATGGCGATGTTGCGGATGAGTTCCATCATGTTCACGGTCTTGCCCACGCCGGCACCGCCGAAGAGGCCCACCTTGCCGCCCTTGGCGAACGGGCAAATGAGGTCGATGACCTTGATCCCGGTCTCCAGCAGCTCTGTGGCCGGTGAGAGCTCGGTGAACTTGGGTGCTTCGCGGTGGATGGACATCGTCTCACCGGTGTCGATGGGACCCGCCTCGTCGATTGGCTCCCCGAGCACGTTCATGATGCGGCCCAGAGTCTTCTGGCCGACCGGCACGGAGATCGGGGCGCCAGTGTTGGTGACCTTCATGCCCCGGCGCAGGCCGTCGGTGGAACCGAGCGCAATCGTGCGCACCACGCCGTCGCCAAGCTGCTGTTGTACCTCGAGAGTGGTCGGTACATCCGACAGCTTCAACGCGTCATAGATTTTGGGAACCGAGTCAGTGGGGAACTTGGCGTCGATGACCGCCCCAATGATCTGGGAAATGGTTCCTGTGCTCATGCGATTGTTCCTCTTGAAAAAGGTGCTGTTCGTTCCGGACCGGGCGGATCAGACTGCTGCGGCGCCGCCGACGATTTCG
>JBDLQR010000286.1:0-3865 GCA_039800485.1 Pseudomonadota bacterium | reverse complement strand
AGGCACCTGCGCCGGAATTCAAGGCGACATTCGAACCCCAGGAAGAGGCCGACGCCAGCGCCGCACCGACGGCCGCATAGCCGGCGGTGCGGCCTGCCAGCAATCTCCATCCTGGCCGAGCAGCGCATAAGGGGCCGCACATGAGAGCGCAGTGCCAGCTTCCGCCCAGCCCCATCAGGGCTGCAGTCAGCACCAGCGTCGTGTCCATGATTCGTAGCGGGCCAGTTGCCGAAACCACAAAGCCGCTTAGGCAATGCGTGAAAACGGCTGCGCAGCGGCTTGCTGCAGATGCCGATCGAAGATCATGGCCATGGCCCGCACACCGAACCAGCCCAAGTCGGTCAGTGCGACGGCGCGCGGCTCAATGCGGATCATGCCCTGTGCCTGCCAGGGCTCGAGCGCCATCAGTTCTGAGCGGAAGTGTTCTCGGAAATCAACCAAGTGCGCCAACTCGATCGATTCGAACTCGACCCTGCCCTGGCACATCAGGGCCATGATCACCGAGCGGCGCAGCAGATCGTCTCTCGTCAATGACACGCCTCGCTCCACCGGGAAGCGGCCCTGCGCAAGGGCATCCTGATAGGCGCCGATGTCCTTGAGGTTCTGTACATACTGCGGCCCCACCCTGCCGATGGACGACACCCCCAAGCCGATCAGGTCGACGTCTGGCATCGATGTGTAGCCCTGAAAGTTGCGGTGTAGGCGGCCATGGCGCTTGGCCACAGCCAGTTCATCGTCAGGCAGGGCGAAATGGTCCATGCCGATGTAGACATAGCCGGCCTGCAGCAGGCGATCGATGGCCTGACCCAGCATCGCCAGGCGCGCCGCAGCGCCGGGAAGCCGGGACTCATCGATGCGCCGCTGCGGCTTGAAGCGCTGCGGCAGATGGGCGTAGGCATACAGCGCCAAGCGGTTGGGTTGGATCGCCGTCACCTGCTCGAGGGTGCGTGCAAAGGAAGCCTCGGTCTGCTGCGGCAGGCCGTAGATGAGATCGAGGTTGATACTGTCATAGCCAAGGGCCCGTGCATCCCGCACGAGTTGCGCAACCTGCTCATGCGACTGCAAGCGATGGACCGCGCGCTGCACCTCGGGGTCGAAGTCCTGTACGCCCATGCTCAGGCGGTTGAATCCCAGGCCAGCCAGGTGCGAAAGGCGCGCCGTGCTCACGGTGCGGGGATCCACCTCGATGGCCAACTCGGCGCCCGCCGTGAAGGTGAAGTGCTGGCGCACCGATCGCATCAGGCCGGTCAGCTCTTCGTCTGACAGGAAGGTGGGCGTGCCGCCGCCCAGATGCAGCGACGCTATTGGCGTTCGATAGCCGAGCACTTGGGCATGCAGCTCCATTTCCTGGGTTATGGCCTCCAGATAGGCCTTCGCACGACCGTGCTGTCGCGTCACGACCTTGTTGCAGGCGCAGTAGTAGCACACGCTCTCGCAGAAGGGAATGTGCAGATACAGGCCCACAGGACTGGCTTGCGCACCGGACTGTGCCCTGCGCCCGAGCGCCACCTCATACTCCGCAGCGCCGACTCGCGTGCTGAATCGGTCGGCGGTGGGATAGGAGGTGTAGCGCGGACCGGGCTTATCGATCAAGGCCAGCACGGCTTCATCCAGACCGGCAGACGGTGAGGGACTCACAGGTGGCGTCTTGATCGACATCGTGGTGTAAGGTGGCTGGGGTCGACTCCACTGTGCGCCAGGATTGACAATTCGCCCTTGATCGCCATCAAAGGCGGTGCACTTTCCAGCGCGGTATTTATCGGTTTAAACTGATATACGAAAAAATCACAAGCCGGCAGCGCCAGGCCTGTGTGGAGGGAAGCCATGAACACGTCATCCGTACTACCGATAAGGGACCTTCGGGCAGCCTGCTCGGCCTGCAACCTGCGGGAGTTGTGTCTCCCGGTGGGGCTCAGTACGCCGGACCTTGAGCGCCTTGACGGACTCGTGGCTCAGCGTCGGCATATTCCGCGCGGCGAGGATCTGTTCCGAACCGGTGAGCGCTTTGCCCAGGTGTACGCGGTGCGCTCAGGCTTCTTCAAGACCGGCTTGATGCTCGAGGACGGCCGCGAGCAGGTCACGGGCTTCCAGATGACCGGCGAACTGCTGGGCCTGGATGGCATCAGCACCGACGCGCACACCGTCACCGCCACCGCCCTGGAGGACTCCCAGGTATGCGTCATTCCCTTTGACCAGCTCGAGGAGCTCTCACGCGAGTTCAACGACCTGCAGCGACAGTTCCACAAGATCATGAGCCGTGAGATCGTGCGGGACCACGGCGTGATGCTGCTGCTGGGCAGCATGAAGGCCGAGGAGCGCCTGGCGGCATTTCTGGTGAACCTTACCCAGCGACTGGCCACGCGTGGCTACTCTTCCTCAGAGGTGGTGTTGCGCATGACCCGCGAGGAGATCGGCAGCTATTTGGGCCTTAAGCTGGAGACCGTCAGTCGGACGTTCTCCCGGTTCCAGGAGGACGGATTGCTGGACGTGAAGCAGCGACAGATCCGTATCCTTCAACAGGAGCGTCTGAAGGATCTGGTTGGAGCAACCACCGCCTGCTGAGGCCATCGCCACGGCGGCTCAAGGGCCTATGCGCACGTCGTCGGTGAAGGTGCCCAGCGCTCGGCTCACGGCGCATGCCACGGCGATCACCAGCCAGAACAGAAAGAAGCTCACGGTGTAGACCGCCTGGACAGGCCATTCGATCGCACGCTGACCAAACCAATGAAGCGTGGTGGGATCAACCACCGAAAACACGAGCCCCTCCATGACGCCAGCCATCAGAAACGAGGGCCAGGCGATCTGCAGGGCCAACAACATGACGGGCCCGATCGCGCGTTCTTCTGCCGCTTCATCCCCATCCGCCTGCGTGACCGGCATGTGCGGGCGAGCGTTGCTCATGGCTGGGTCCGACTGGCCGCGGCGTGGTTGCGCGCCTGCATGGCCAGGGCATTGGCGTCTCCAGTCACGCTGGCCTGCACCGGTGTCTCGATCACGACGGGATCAGGATGGCCGATGGCCAGCCACAGAGTGAAGAATCCGGCCACCACCACCACCGCGGGACCCGAGATCACCAACCACACCATGGGGTGACGCCACCAGGGGGTCAGCCTCGTATCGGGCCCATTTGTGCCTTCGGACTGCCGGGACCTTGTAAGCATCGTCTGTACCTCCATTGCCTGCCTCTTCAATCGATGAATGTCGCTATCGCGGCACGATGAATGTGGTCTTTTCCTTGAGTGTTCCGAGGCTGCGGCCGTCGACTGCGTCGCGTGCCTGAACCCATACCGACACCGGGTGACTGCCGGCCTTGAGGCCAATCGCATCCTGCGCCGGCAGCTCCAGTGTCAGCGCCACCCAGCGGGCCTGCGAGCCGTCCACCGACGGGGCTTGCGCTGCACCCATTCGTTCTTCGGTGCTGATGCGCAAACCGGCCAAGCCTTCCACATGAAACTCGAACTGCTGCCGGCGCTCGGACGCATTCATCACCTGCAGCCGATAGACGTTCTGGATCTGTCCGTCCGGGCCCAGACGCGCCAAGGCAGCACGGTCACGGATGACATCCACTTTGAACGGGTGGCGCATGACCAGGCTGAACCCCACTGCCATCACGATCGCCAGCAGAATCGACCCGTAGATCAGCACCCTCGGGCGCAGCACCCGGCGCCAAGGCGAACGCCCCGGCGGCTGCGTCACGTGGTTCTGCGTGTCGTATCGCACCAGGCCACGCGGATAGTGCATCTTGTCCATCACCGAATCACACACGTCGATGCACGCCGCGCAGCCGATGCACTCGTACTGCAACCCCTTTCGGATGTCGATGCCCGTGGGACAGACCTGCACGCACAGGCCGCAGTCGATGCAG
>JBDLQR010000285.1:0-8736 GCA_039800485.1 Pseudomonadota bacterium | reverse complement strand
GACGCAGCGGGGGAGTGGCGACCTACAGCCTGCACATGGAAGGGCGCGCGATCGACGTGAGGGTGCCGGGCGTACCCACCTCGCGTCTGCGTGATGCCGCAGCCAGTCTCAAGCTGGGTGGCGTGGGTTACTACGCGTCGTCGGGCTTCGTGCACCTCGACACCGGACGTTTCCGGCAATGGTAAGCCTGGCAGTGCGCCTGCGCGCACTGCTGCTGCTTGTCGTGCTGGCGCTGTTCAGCGGGTGCAGCGCGATCCGTCTCACCTACAACCAGGCGCCCACGCTCACCTGGTGGTGGCTCAATGATTACCTCGACTTCAACGAAACCCAGTCTGTCACGGCCCGGCAAGGGCTGAAGGACTGGTTTGCCTGGCATCGTCGGCATGAGCTGCCCGTCTATGCAGCCCTGCTCGGGGAGATTCGCGAAGGGCTGAAAGGCGAGGTCAGTGGTTCCACCGTCTGCGCCTGGCGCACCGCCCTCACCGATCAGCTTGCCAATGCCTTCGAAGCCGGTGTGCCTCCTTTGTCCCGTCTGGCCGGCACGCTCGAGCCCGCACAGCTCGCGCGCCTGGAGGATCGCTTCAAGCAGTCCAACAAGGATCTGCAGGAGGAATATGGCAGCGGAACGCTGGAGGCCAGGACCAAGCGCTCGCGCAAGCGCACCGAACGCTTTCTCAAGCGCGTGTATGGCCGGCTCGATCCTGCCCAACGCGAGTACGTGCTCGCGCATACCGCGGAAACCTCGTTCGATCCGGTGCGCTGGCTGGATGAGCGTGCCCATCGTCAGGCCTTCGTGTTGTCGGAATTGCGCGAGGTGATGGCAATCAAGGGGCAGGGCGCCACCGTTGCGCGACAGGCGCGCGCGGAAAAAATGCTGCGGGCCTACGCCGCACTGTATGCAGAGTCTCCGCGTGCCGGGTATCAGGCTTACCGGGAGCGTCTGATCCAGCGCAACTGCGCGCTGTTTGCGGAGGTCCACGCCATGGCAAGTCCGCGACAACGTGCGCATGCCGACAAGACCCTGCGCGCCTGGGAGAGGGATTTGCGCATGCTTGCGAGCCAGTCAGCGACCGCAGTCGCCGACTGAGATTCAGCGGTCTCGCCGCCTGGCAGAACGCTGTATCGGCAGGATATCCACCGTCCCCAGACGGGCCTCATAGACGATCTCGGCCTCTCCACGCCGGAGCTGGGCCAGCACATGTTCCACTTTTTCTGCCAGTGTGAATTCGTGCGCACCGTAATCGGTGCCCTCACGCAGCACGAAAGCTTCCACTACGCCGCGCAGGGCTTCTGCCGAGAGATCTGTCCAGGGCACGGGGACCGGGGTGTCGTCGATGTCCTCAGTCACATTGATGAATCTCGGCCGTCACATGCGCAATTTCGTCGTGGATGCTCAGGCGCTGGCGAATGGCCTCTGCAGTGAGGCCGCGATCATGGGTCACTACGCTGAGTGCTACGGCATAAGCCCGCTTGCCGACCCGCCAGACATGCAGGTCGGTGATTCGCGTATCACCCTCATCCTCGCCCGTCTCCACGGCCTCCCGGATTTCCCCCACCACCGGTGCATCCATCTCGCGGTCGAGCAGCACCCGGCTGGATTGACGCATGAGACCAAGCGCCCACACCGAGACCACGGCCGCACCCACCAGGCCCATCACGGGATCCAGCCACTGCCAGCCGAGCAGTGCACCGCCGGCCAGCGCCAGAAGCGCCAGAATGGAAGTCGCTGCATCGGCAAGTACATGAAGGTAGGCGGCGCGCAGATTGAGGTCGGCGTGGGCGTCGCTGTGCGCTGCGTGATGAGCGTGATCGTGAGTGTGGTGGTCGTGGTGACCGTGGTGGTGATGCGAGTGGGCGTGGGAGTGCTCGTGTTCCTCTTCATGCCCATGGTGATGGGCCAGCCCCAGGATGCGTGCACACAGCAGATTGACCGCAAAACCTGCTGCCGCAACCCACAGCGCAGGGCCGTAATCGATGGGTTGCGGGGAGAGCAGACGATGGATGGCGCCCACCGCCATCAAGGCCGCCATCACGAGCAGCAGGATGGCACTGCTATAGGCGCCAAGGATCTCGATCTTCCAGGTGCCGAAGGCGTAGCGCGGATCCCTGGCCAGGCGACGCGCGGCCACATAGGCAAAGGCTGTCAGCCCGATGGCAAAGGCATGGGAGCTCATGTGAATGCCGTCCGCGAGCAGGGCCATGGAGTTGAACCACCAGCCCGCGGCTATTTCCACCACCATCATGGTCAGCGTGATGGCGACCACCAGACGGGTGCCGCGCTCGGCGGCCGCGGTTGTGGAGTGGAAATGATGCTCGTGGGTCCAGGGCGAGAGATCGTGGGTATGCATGACGAAGACCTGGGGAGATGGGTGGCCTCATCCTAGCAGCAAGCCGGCCCGGCACCTGTGCCCGAAGGTCAGTTGCAACCCTGACTGTCCCGGGGGTTTCTGCCACAATCGAGGCTCTACCTGCCTCAGGCCCGCTTCATCATGGTTCGCCCCAGAACATCACGGCTCCTGCTCCACTACAGGTTCCTTACGGGCATGACACTGGCGTGGGCTCTCGCCTTGTGTTGTGCCGGTGTGGGCGCTGCGGACGCACCCGCCGCGGCGCCACCTGCGGTGACGGTGGCCAAGCCCGTTTTCAAGGAAGTCACCGAATGGGATGAGTACACAGGGCGCTTCGTGGCCCAGCAGCGCGTGGATGTCAGGGCGCGGGTCTCCGGTTACTTGCAGGAGGTGCTGCTGTCCGAGGGCCACACGGTGGAGGAAGGGCAGATCCTCTTCCAGATTGATCCAGAACCCTTCGAGGCCGAGGTAGCCAAGGCCGAAGCCAAGGTCACTCGTGCGGTAACCGCGCTCAGGGTGGCGGAGCTCGAGTTCGAGCGCGGGGAGCGACTTGCCTCCTCCAAGGCCATGAGCCGGGAGACGATGGAAGAACGACGGGCGAACCGCGACGCTGCCAAGGCTGATGTGGAGGCCGCGAAGGCGGAGCTGCGGCTGGCGCGACTGAATCTCGAGTACACCGAAGTCAGGGCGCCCATCTCCGGCCTTGCCTCCGACGTACGCGTTGACCGGGGCAATCTCATTTCCGGCGGCAGCGCAGATTCCACCGTGCTCACCACCATCCTGCGGCTTGATCCGATCGAACTCGAGATCGAGGCCTCGGAGAGCGAGTTCCTGCGCTATTCGCGTCTCGAGACGGCTGGCACCCGGCAGTCCTCACGCAACATCGCAAATCCGGTGGAGGCGATGCTCATCGACGAGGATGAGTGGGCGCACAAGGGCCGGATGACCTTCGTCGACAATGAAATAGATGTGAACACCGCGACCATGCGTGGGCGGGCAACCTTCGCCAATCCGGGCCATGTGTTGCTGCCCGGCATGTTCGCCCGGGTTCGACTGCTCGGTGCCGGGGCACACAAGGCGGTGCTCGTGCCCGAGGAAGCCATCGTCTCCGACCAGGCGCGCAAGCTGCTCATGGTGGTAGGCAAGGACAACATCATCGAAGCCCGCCCCGTGATCCTCGGCCCGATGATCGACGGCCAGCGACTGATTCGCGAGGGGCTCTCGCCTGAGGACACCATCGTGGTGAACGGGGTCCAGCGCGCGCACCCCGGTAAGCCAGTGACGCCCCAGGACGCTGCGGCCCCGCGCTGACTGACAACACCCGGATGCGGATTTCCCATTTCTTCATCGAGCGGCCGATTTTTGCGGCGGTGATCTCCATCGTGATCACCCTCACCGGGGCGATCGCTTACTTCGCACTGCCCGTTTCCCAGTATCCGGAAATCGTCCCGCCGACGATTGACGTCACAGCCACCTACCCCGGCGCAAGTTCAGAAACGGTCGCGGCCACGGTGGCCACGCCCATCGAGCAGGAAATCAACGGCGTCGACGACATGCTCTTCATGCAGTCTTCGGCCACCAATGACGGGCGCCTGCAGATCCGGGTGACTTTCGAACTCGGCACCAATCTCGACCTCGCGCAGGTGCTGGTGCAGAACCGGGTCGCGATCGCCCTGCCGCGTCTGCCCGAGGAAGTCCGCCGGCTTGGCGTGAACGTGGCCAAGAACTCGCCCGACATGCTGTTGTCGATGCACATCTATTCGCCCGACCGGTCGCGGGATGGTGCCTATCTTTCCAACTTTGCGCGCACCCAGGTGGTGGACCGCATCGCGCGACTGAAGGGCGTCGGCCAGCTCGCGATTTTTGCCGAGCGCGCGTACTCGATGCGGATCTGGATTGATCCGGAACGGGCAGCAGCCCGGGATCTCACCGCGACGGAAGTCGTGGAAGCCGTACGCCAGAACAATGTGCAGGTCGCCTCCGGCGCCTTGAACCAGTTGCCAGTACCCAATGCGCCCTCCTTCGAGGTGCCGATCGAATCCCAGGGGCGGTTCATAGAGCCGGAGCAGTTCGGGGATATCGTGGTGAAGCGCGGCGTCGGCGGCCGCGTGACACGCCTGAAGGATGTGGCCCGCGTGGAGTTGGGTGCCCAGGATTACTCCACAGTCGGTTATCTCGATGGCAAGCCGGCGCTGCCGATTCCCACGTTCCAGCGCCCGGGATCCAATGCACTGGAGACATTGGATGCCATCAAGCGGGAGCTCGAACTGATCCGGGCCGAGATGCCGCCGGGGGTGGCCGCCGAGATTGCCTTCAACCCCACCCAGTTCATCGCGGAATCCGTGGACGAGGTCTACTTCACGATCTTCGAAGCCGTGCTGCTGGTGGTGGTCGTCATCCTGCTCTTCCTGCAATCCTGGCGTGCGGCAATCATCCCCATCGTCGCCATTCCGATTTCGCTCATCGGCACCTTCGCGGTGATGCAGGTATTCGGTTTCTCCATCAACAATCTCACCCTTTTCGGGTTGGTGCTCGCGGTGGGGATCGCCGTGGACGATGCGATCGTGGTGGTGGAGAACATCGCCCGCTACCTGGGCGCGGGCCTCGCGCCGCGTGAGGCGGCCCACAAGACCATGGACGAGGTGGGCGGCGCGCTTGTCGCCATTGCACTCGTGCTGTGTGCGGTGTTCGTGCCCGCCGCCTTCATTACCGGCATCTCGGGTGCGTTCTACCGCCAGTTCGCCCTCACCGTCGCCAGCGCCACCGTGATCTCGGCAATCGTGTCGCTCACGCTCTCACCTGCGCTGGGCGCCCTGCTGCTGCGGCCTCACGCGGAAGCCGTCGCCGCCCATGCGCGCAAGCCGCACCCGCTGATGCTGCCTTTCGTGATGATTGGCCGGGGCTTCAATCTGGGTTTCATCCGTTTTGCCCATCGCTATTCCTGGTTGACGGCACGCGTGCTGCGCATGGCGAGCTTCATGCTCATCCTCTACGCAGGTCTGGTGGTACTGACCGGCATAAGTTTCAAGGCCACGCCCACCGGCTTCATTCCGCAGCAGGATCAGGGCTACATCATCACCACCTACCAGTTGCCACCGGGTGCCTCGGTGACCCGTACGGATGCAGTGGTGCGGCATGCGGTCAAGTTGCTCATGGACATGCCGGAGGTCGAACACACGGCGGGTTTTGCCGGGTTTGACGGCGCGACGCGTACCAACGCACCCAACGCAGGTGCCATCTTCACACCCCTCAAGCCCTATGCCGAGCGCCGCCGGCTGGGAATCACTTTTGAGGAGACGGTTGCCGAGGCGCAGAAACGTCTCAACACGATCAAGGAAGCCAACGCCTTCGTGGTCCCGCCACCGCCTGTGCGCGGCATTGGTACCAGCGGTGGGTGGAAGCTCTTCATCCAGAACCGGGGCGGGCACCCCATCGGTGATCTGGAAAAAGTCACCCAGGCGTTCATCGAGCGCTGCAGTACGGATCCGACCCTTGCCCGCGTGTTCACCTCGTTCAATACCCGCACGCCCAAGGTGTTCGCGGACATAGATCGCACCCGCGCCGAGAAGCTCGATGTTCCAGCGGAGCGCGTGCTGGACACGCTCGAGATTTACCTCGGCTCGGCCTATGTGAATGACTTCAATTTCCTGGGGCGCACCTACCGCGTCACGGCGCAGGCCGAAGGCAACTACCGCGACCAGCGCGAGGACTTGATGAAGTTGCGCACCCGCTCGGAGAGTGGCGCCATGGTGCCACTGGGGTCGCTGACGACTTTGCGCGACATCACGGGGCCGCATCGTGTGTCGCGCCACAATCTCTATACCGCGGTGGAAGTGCAGGGTGTGGCAGCTCCGGGCTACTCCACGGGACAGGCCATCGCGGCCGTTGAACGCATCGCCAAAGAAGTGCTGCCGGAAGGTTACGGCTACGAATGGACCGACCTTGCGCTGCAGGAGAAGATGGCAGGCAACACGGCGCCCATCGCTTTCGGGCTTGCGGTGGTGTTCGTGTTCCTGGTGCTTGCCGCGCTGTATGAGTCCTGGATGATGCCCCTTGCGGTGGTGCTCATCGTGCCCATGTGCCTGTTCGCCTCCATCATCGGCATCAATCTCCGTGGCATGGACAACAACATCCTGGTGCAGGTTGGCCTGGTGGTGCTCATCGGGCTCGCCGCGAAAAATGCCATCCTCATCGTGGAATTCGCGCGTCAGGCGGAGAAAGCCGGCATGGATGGGCGCGCCGCCGCACAGCGCGCGGCAGAAACCCGACTGCGCCCCATCGTGATGACTTCGATCGCGTTCATCATGGGGGTGCTGCCTCTCATGACCGCGACGGGCGCGGGCGCCGAGATGCGTCAATCCCTGGGTACGGCAGTGTTCTCCGGCATGCTGGGCGTGACCTTGTTCGGGCTCGTGTTCACGCCCATCTTCTACATGGTGTGCCGCGCGGGGGCTGATCACTTCGCGCGCAGGCGGCGCAAAAGTGGAGAGACGCCGTGAGTCATCGCACGTTGAGCGGATTGCAGCTCTTGATGCTGTCTTCAGCCCTCGCCGGATGCCAGGCGGTGGGTCCGGATTACGCGGGCGCGCCTGCTGGCACGGCTGCAGAAGTCTCGCGCTATCCCTCGGCCGAGGCGACTGTTGGCCAAGAGCAAACGGGCAAGCCTGCCGAGCCTGTGCGTCCACAACCGCCACAGGCCAGCTGGTGGCAGCAACTTCATGACGCGGACCTCGATGCGCTCATCGAGGATGCACGCCGTGTCAATTACGATCTTCGTGTGGCCGCTGCCAATGTCGAGGCTGCGCGCGCGGCATTGGCGCAGACACTGACCCGGCGCTTGCCAACACTCGATGCCAACGCAACCGTCACGGAACGCCGCAATGCCTCAGCGCTCTTCCCCGGCGGGCAAGCTGACCAGGCGCTTCCTACCAACCTGGGAGGCACTTTCGGTTTCGATCTGACCTGGGAGCTTGATCTCTTCGGTCGCGTAAGCCGGAGTATTGAAGCAGCCAGCGCTGATCTCGGCGCAGTGGAGGCCCTGCGTGAAGATGTGATGGTGTCCGTGCTGGCCGGTGTGGCACGCGCCTATATCGATCTGCGCGGCAGCCAGACACGTCTGGATGTGGCGGCACGCAATGTTGCCGTCCAGCGGCAGACGCTGGAACTGGTGGAGCTGCTGTACCGTGAAGGTGCCGCAACGGAACTGGATGTGGCGCGCGCCCGGACCCAGCTGCTGGCAAGCGAGGCCACCATCCCGCCACTCGAAGCGGCCGTCACTGCCGCCTTGAACCGCCTCACCACCTTTACCGCACAGGCGCCCGGCGCACTGGCCTCCCGTCTTGCGGCACCGAAACCGCTGCCTGCCATGCCACCCTTCGTAGCGGTCGGGGAGCCGGCGGATTTATTGCGTCGTCGCCCGGATATCCGGGCTGCGGAGCAGGCCTTGGCGGGTGCGTCAGCACGCATCGGGGTCGCGACTGCTGATCTCTTTCCCACCGTGCGCTTTGGCGCAGTGGGGGGTGTGGGCGCCTTCCAGCTCTCCGACCTTGGGGCGCCGGGCGCGCCCTTCATGACGGTGGGTCCGGCACTGACCTGGAATCTGTTCGACCGCGGTGCCATTCGCGCGCGCATCCGTGCTGCCGATGCCTCTGCCGAGGCTGCGCTCGCCAGCTACGAGTCCACCGTCACGCGTGCGCTGGAAGAAGTGGACAGCGCGCTGAGCGCCTATCGCAATGAACAGCAGCGCGCCCGTCAGCTCGAGGCTGCAGTGGAGGCAAGCCGGGAGGCTTCCTCACTTGCCAATCTGCGTTATCGCGAGGGCGTGGAGGACTTCCTCACCGTGCTCGATGCCGAACGCAGCTTGCTGAATGTTGAAGACCAGCTCGCGCAGTCCCGGGTGGCGGTTGCGCAGTTCCTCATCGATATCCATCTCGCACTGGGAGGTGGCTGGCAGTCCCAGCCCTGATCTGCACCCGCGGTGCGTGAGCCTGATAAGCTCCCGGAACCCGGGGCCGGCGCAATCCGTCCCTTCCACGCCAACGCACGAGGAAATCCCGATGAACGAACAGCAGCTGCAGGATCTGGAAGACATCCGCCAATTGAAGTCGCGCTATTTCCGCCTCATGGATACCCAGCAGTGGGACACCTGGAAGGACTGTTTCACCGCGGATATTTCAGCCCGTTACGAAGGCGCGCCGCGCGCCCGGCCGGACATGAGCACGGACATCGGCTGCGAGGGCCGGGACGCCTTGTTCGAAGGGGTAAAGGGCCTGCTGACCGGCGCGGTTTCCATGCATCAGGGCTTCATGCCGGAGATCACGCTCACCAGCGCCACCACGGCGCGTGCCATCTGGGCCATGTTCGACTACGTCCGCCTGCCGACCTGCCA
>JBDLQR010000284.1:0-3372 GCA_039800485.1 Pseudomonadota bacterium | reverse complement strand
ACTTCGGTCAGTGTGGCCACCCAGGTCGCCACCACCGGTGAGGGCGGCAACCAGCAAAGCCAAGGTGGCAACAATTCCCAGGGCAACAGCGGCGCGGCGGGCAACGTCACCAACAGCTCCGGCACCAAGGTCAACTCACGGTCCACCAACCGCTTCTGGGAAACCCTGCGGGGCAACATCCTCGGCATCCTCGGTGAGGCAGGGCAGGACGCGGCTGTCTCCAGCAATCTGGTGGTCAATGCGGAGGCCGGCGTGGTGTCCGTCAAGGCCACGAGCAAGCAGCATGCACTGATCCAGGATTTCGTCGACCAGGTGCTGGCCAACGCCCGCCGGCAGGTCTTGATCGAAGCCACCATCGTGGAGATCAGCCTGAACGACCAGTATCAGGCGGGCGTGGACTGGAAAATCCTCACCAACAGCAGCAAGGCCGGCTTCAGTTTCAACCAGCAACTGCTGGGGGCCGTGACCGATGGCGTGATCGACAACGCGGTATCCGCCTTCACGCTGGGCTATCGCGACCCCGATGCCAGTGGTCGGCTGGTGGACACCACGGTACGGCTGCTGAGCGAATTCGGCGAGACCAAGGTGCTGTCCAGCCCCCGCCTGATGGTCATCAATAACCAGACGGCCTTGCTCAAGGTGGTGGAAGAGCTGGTCTATTTCACACTGGATGTCACCACCACCGATTCCACCCTCAATGCCCAGGGCCGCTACTTCGTGGAAACGGAAGTGCACTCGGTGCCGGTCGGGCTGGTAATGGCGGTCACCCCGCAGATTTCCGACAACCAGGAAGTCACACTCACAGTGCGTCCGACCATTTCGCAGAAGATCGGTGACGCTGTCGATCCTGGTCCCCAGCTCGCCAGCCAGCTCAATGGTGCGGAGGGTGATGAGATCACCAATACCGTGCCCATCATCCGCACGCGGGAGATGGAGTCGGTGCTGAAGCTCATCAACGGCGAGGTCGGCGTGCTGGGTGGACTGATGCAGGATGAGGCCAGCACCGGCAAGCGCGAAGTCCCCGGCCTGGCCCGGATCCCGTTCATTGGTGAGACCTTCTTCGATACCGACGAGATGCGCAGCCGCAAGACCGAGCTGGTGATCTTCCTGCGCCCGGTGATTGTGGGCGATCCCAATGTGGACACGGACCTCAAGGCCTATGAGCGCTACCTTGAACCGGATGCCGGCAAGCAGCCCTGAGCCCGTCAGGGCGAGGGTGTCTTCATGAGTCTGCTCATGGATGCCCTGCGCCGGGCCGAGGCTGAAAAGCGCGCAGCCACCTCCCGTCTGGAACGTGCATCGCAGGCAGATGCCGCACCCGAGACGTTCGAGCTGAGCCTGGAACCCGCGCCTGCGCTCGCGCAGGGACGCGGTCCGGCGAGCATCACCGGTGAATTTGCGTTGCCTCTGGATGCGAGCCAGCCACCTGCTGCAAGAAACACCGAAGTACGCGGTGCTGAGGTGGGCGACGAGGAACCCACACTGGTCGATGAGCTCGCCCTGCAGAACCAGACACTCGGCGGCCACTTGCGCGGTGATGTTGCGACCTTGGGACGGCCCGAACTGGTTACACCGCATACCGTCTTCATTGCCGGCAACCGGCGCAGCCTGAGTCGTTACACCGCCGGCCTGGCGGCTGCGACCGCGCTGGTTGTTGCGAGTCTCGGCATCCTCAGCTGGCGGTACTACCGGGCCATGACTCCGCCTCCCCTGATCGCGGCGCCAGCAGAGGCCCTGCGCACGGAGCAGTCCCTGAGTGCGATCATCGACGACACCGCACCGCCAACGACGATCGACTTCCCGGCAAGTGCGGCTTCGCCATCGCCACCACCACTGCCATCAGCAGCACTCGAAGATGAAGCCTTGCCCGAGATTCCCGTGGCGCCGATTGCGCCAATGCCCACGCCGGAATCTCCTCGGGTGGTGAGCGCAACACCGGCAGCGCCGGAACCGGAGACGGCATCGATCACGCCTCCGGCCGGCGCACTGAAGGATCAGGAGCTCGGCAACGGCGACCTGCGCATCGAGCGCAGCCGCCCCTCGCAGGATGTGGTGGGGGCTCGCCTTGCGGCGGCTTTCGCGGCATTTGATCGCGGTGATTTCACGCTGGCAAGGCACGGCTATTCAGCCGTGCTCGCCAGCCATCCGCAGCAAATCGATGCGCATCTCGGTCTGGGTGCGATTGCGCTGGCCACCAACCAGAGCGCCGAGGCGCATACGCACTATGCACGGGTGCTGGCCCAGACGCCGGATCACCCCGTGGCTACCGCCGCCATGTTCCTGCTGGAGGGCGGACAGGGTCGTTATGCCACGGCCAACCGCGTGAAGATGCTGCTCGACAAGGGACTGGACGCGCCCTACCTGCATTTTGCGCTCGGCAACTTCCATGCGCGTGAGGCGCGCTGGGGTGATGCACAGCAGGCTTATTTCGCCGCCTTCACCGGTCAGCCGCGTAACGCGGACTATGCCTTCAATCTTGCCGTGAGCCTCGATCATCTCGGGCAGCGCAAGGCCGCACTGGACTTCTACCGCCGGGCGCTGGCACTGCGCGGTCCGCACAGCACGTTCACCGCTGACAATGCCGCCGCGAGGATCGCGGCACTGGCAGACTCCTGAACACGCCCTCGCCATGAACACCCCCAGGCGCGCGCTGCGCATCGGCGAACTTCTGGTCCAGAAAGGCGTGGTCAGCCAGGATCAGATCCGGATTGCGCTCACCGAGCAGAAGCGTAACCGCGATCATCTGGGCAAGATTCTGGTGCGCCTCGGCTTTGCCACCGAGGCCGTCATTCTGGATGTGCTGGGCGGGGCACTCGGGCAGCAAAAGGCCGACCTCGGCAAGGTGGTGGTGGACGGCGAAGCCATCCGGCTGATTCCCAAGGACATGGCCCGCCGCTTCCATCTGTTGCCCTTGACCTACGAGGCCAACCGCAACCGCCTCACGCTTGCCATGGCGGATCCCTTCAATGTGGTGGCGCTCGATCAGATCTCGGCGCTCATGGGGGCGGATGCCGAGATCGTGCCGCTGATGGCCGGCGAGGCAGAGATCGAGAAATCGATCGATCAATTCTACGGCTTCGAGCTTTCCGTCGATGGCATCCTGCAGGAAATCGAGACCGGGGAAATCGACTATGCGAGTCTCGATGCCGACACCCAGGAATACAGCCAGCCGGTGGTGCGGCTCGTCAACGCGCTGCTCGCGGATGCCGTCAAGCGCGGCGCCTCGGACATTCATTTCGAGCCGGAAGAAGGCTTCCTGCGCTTCCGTTACCGCATCGACGGCGTGCTGCGCCAAATCCGCAGCCTGCACAAGAACTACTGGTCCGCACTCGCGGTGCGCCTGAAGGTCATGTCCGGGATGGACATCGCCGA
>JBDLQR010000283.1:0-3463 GCA_039800485.1 Pseudomonadota bacterium | reverse complement strand
CATTCTCGTGAAGCTCGCCGATCGCCTGCACAACACGCGGACCCTGGGCGCACTGGCGCCGGAAAAGCGCCGGCGCATCGCACGCGAGACACTCGAAATCTATGCCCCGATTGCGCAACGTCTGGGGCTCAACATCATCCGTCTGGAGCTGGAGGAGCTCGGCTTTGCCGCACTCTACCCGCTGCGGCAGCGGGTGATCCGCCAGGAAATCCTCCGTATCCGGGGCAACCGCAAGGAAATCGTCGACAAGATCAAGGACCGGATCCGGCGCCATCTGCGCCAGGAACGTCTCTCTGCCCAGGTGGCCGGGCGCGAAAAGCACCTCTACAGCATCTACAACAAGATGAAGGAAAAACACCTCGGGTTTACCGATGTGCACGATGTGTACGCCTTCCGCGTGGTCGTGGATACGGTGGACAACTGCTATCGCGCGCTCGGCGTGATGCACAGCCTCTACAAGCCGGTGCCCGGGCGTTTCAAGGACTACATCGCAATTCCCAAGGCGAACGGCTACCAGTCCCTGCATACCGTGCTGTTCGGCCCCTACGGTGTGCCGCTGGAAGTGCAGATCCGCACCCACGAGATGGATCAGGTCGCGGAAGCCGGCATCGCAGCGCACTGGCTTTACAAGACTGGTGACTCGGCAGCACGCAGCGCGCAGAAGCGCGCCCGGGAATGGTTGCGCAACATTCTGGAGATGCAGCAGCAAGCCGGAAACTCGGAAGAGTTCCTGGAGCACGTGAAGATCGACCTTTTCCCGGATGAGGTCTATGTCTTCACCCCCAAAGGCAAGATCCTGACCCTGCCGCGTGGCTCGACGGCGGTGGATTTTGCCTATGCGATTCACTCGGATCTGGGTAACGCCTGTGTCGCCTGCCGCATCAATCGCCGCCTTTCACCGCTGCGCACACCGCTGGAGACCGGGCAGACGGTGGAGATAGTGACGGCCCCCGGTGCACGCCCCAATCCCGCCTGGCTCACTTTTGTGGTCACGGGCAAGGCGCGCGCGACAATCCGCCACTACCTCAAGAATCTGCAACTGGATGAAGCCCGGGCACTGGGCAAGCGCATGCTGGAGCGCGAACTCTCCGCGCTCGAGACCGCAAGCGACAAGCTCGACCCTGTGCGCCTGGAAGCCGTGCTCGCGAGCTTCAAGCTCGAGAATCTGGAAGGTCTCTACGCCGAAATCGGCCTCGGCCAGCGGCTCGCTCCGCTGGTCGCGCGCAACCTGGCCCAGGAACAGGCTGAGCCGGAAGCCGGCAGCAAGCGCCGAAGACTTCCTGCGCGCAATGAGGAATCAGCGTCGCCATTGGTGATCCGCGGCACGGAAGGCATGGTCGTCTCCTTCCCCAAGTGCTGCTATCCCATTCCAGGCGACGCCATCATCGGCTACCTCACCGCGGGGCGTGGCATCGTGGTCCACCAGCCCACCTGCCCTAACGTCACCGACTACCGCAGTGCCCCGGACAAGTGGATCGATGTGCAATGGGCGCGCGATATTGACCGGGAATTCAGCGTCGAGCTGGCACTCGATGTCGTGAATCGACGGGGTACGCTCGCAACCATTGCGGCCGCCGTGGCGGATGCCAATGCCAACATCGAGGAAGTCGAGATCAGCGAACGCAACGCTCGGCATTCAAGCATCCGGCTGGTGATTGGCGTGCGTGATCGCAAACACCTGGCGGATGTCATCCGCGCTACTCGTCGCGTACAGACGGTGGTGCGCATTCTGCGCAAGAAAACCTGAAAACCGGGACCATGCGCCCAACGGAGCACTCATGAGCAAGGTCGTCATCGAGACCCCATCCGCACCCGCTGCCATCGGCACCTACTCGCAGGCCGTGCGCCACGGCAACCTGCTGTACCTTTCAGGCCAGATCCCGCTGGTACCCGCCACCATGGAAATCGTGGGTACGGACATCCGCGCGCAGGTGACCCAGGTCTTTGACAACCTGAAGGCCGTAGCCGAGGCCGGCGGTGCCACGCTGCAGCACGCGCTCAAACTCACCATCTATGTCGTGGATCTCGTCCACTTCCCAATCGTCAATGAAGTGATGGCAGGTTATTTCACGCCGCCCTACCCGGCGCGCGCCACCGTGCAGGTCTCCGCGCTGCCGCGCGGAGCGCTGGTGGAAATCGACGCCATCCTCGGACTCTGATCCCCACTCGACCGGTGGCTGTACTGGGCCTCGAAGACCCGGTCGAGCGCCTCTCGGGGGTGGGGCCGCGTGTGCGTGAGAAATTGCACAAGCTCGGCCTGACCACCATCCGGGACGTGGTCTACCACCTCCCGGCGCGCTACCAGGATCGCACCCGGATCACACCGCTGCGCGCGGTGTATCCGCGCATGGAGGTCGTGGTGGAAGGTGTGGTGATCGCAAGCCAGATCCAGTTCGGGCGACGACGTTCGCTGCTGGTGAAACTGGAGGACGACTCTGGCGTCATTGCACTGCGGTTCTTTCACTTCAACCGGGAGCAGCAGTTGCGCCTGGCCAACGGGCGCCGCGTGCGCTGTTTCGGCGAGGCACGACGGGGGCCGCAGCAACTTGAAATGGTCCATCCCGAATGTCAGGTGGTGGACGAGCAGTATCCGCAGGCATTGGATTCTGCGCTGACGCCGGTCTACCCGGCTACCGACGGGATTCATCAGGCGATGTTGCGCAAGCTCACCAGCCAGGCACTGGAAGTGCTGCGCGTGAACCGCGAGGACAGCGCAGACCTCGACGCCTTGATTGAGAGCGCTGTGTCTACCGCAGGCCGCCTGCCGCCTCTGCACGAGGCGCTGCGGCTGGTGCACCGTCCGCCCCCCGACATGCCGCTGGACCCGCTTTTCAACGGCACGCACCCGGCTCAAATCAGGCTCTCCATCGAGGAATTGCTGGCTCATCAGATCAGCCTGCGCAAGTTGCGCCAGGCCACCCGCAAGCGCAGCGCTCCGGTGTTGCGCGGTGGCGAGGACATGCATGCAGCCCTGCTCAACGCCTTGGGCTTCCAGCTCACGGGCGCCCAGCGGCGTGTGGTCGCCGAAGTTGCCGAGGATCTGGCCAAGGGCCAGCCCATGCTCCGCCTGCTGCAGGGCGATGTGGGTGCCGGCAAGACGGCCGTCGCCGCACTTTGTGCGAGTCTCGCGCTCACCAATGGCTATCAGGTGGCCTTGATGGCGCCCACGGAGCTGCTGGCTGAGCAGCACGGCCGCAACTTCACCCGCTGGTTCGAGCCCTCCGGCGTGGAAGTATTGAGCCTCACCGGGCGCGCCACGCCCGCGGTGCGTCGCCGGCTACATGCGCTGGTCGCAGAGTCCACACCGCACATCATCATCGGCACCCATGCCCTTTTCCAGGAGGATGTCCGCTTCGGCAGACTCGGGCTCGTGATCGTGGATGAGCAGCATCGCTTTGGCGTTGATCAGCGGCTCGCCCTGCTGGAGAAAGGCGCACAGGGCAATCTGCGCCCGCATCAGCTC
>JBDLQR010000282.1:0-3416 GCA_039800485.1 Pseudomonadota bacterium | reverse complement strand
CTGGATCGAGGCCGACTAGACCTTCAAGCGCAACGCCGGAAAGCAGCCACTGGGCGAGAAGTTCATGCTCGGCAAACGACCGGAGGCGCAGGAAGGCGAGCGGGACCTCATGACCATCCGCACCGGTTATCCCTACCAGACACTGCGCTTCTGGACTGCGGGCAGCACCGAGCCGGCGCTCGATCTCTGGAACTGCTATATCCCGCTGGATCGCGCCCAGCGCAGCAATCACACCTACGGCCTGATGATGATCCGCCGCCCGTCCATTCCTGGTCTCATCAATCTGCTGTGGCCGGCGATTGTATGGTTCACCAACGGCATCTTTGCCGAGGACCGATGGATCTGCGAGCTGGAGCAGGCCGCGTTCGATGCCCAGGGCGAAGATCAGAACCAGGAGATCTTCCCCGCCATCCGCGGACTGCGTCGCGTACTGGTCGAAAACGGCATCCCGCTGGAGGCCTGAGCCCACCCCGACAGGCGGGTGTGCGCGCTCAGCGGCGCACGATACCCGCTTGGGTTGCGTCCGCGCGCTGAAAGTCCGCCGCCTCGAGCAAGGTCGGATCCGTGAGGTAGGCGCGGACCCAGTCCACTGTGTCCTCTCCCCAGAAGAGCTCTCCGCGCACCTCGAAGGTCGGCACCCCCCACAGCCCGCGCGCAAGTGCCTGTTCGGTGTTTCCGGCCAGCACGGACTTCACTGCCGGCTGCGTGATGCGCGCCGCCGCATCCGTCTCGCCGAGTGCCGCCGCGAGCGCCTCGAACTCGAGCTCGGGATCGCGCCCTTCAGCCCAGATGAATTCAAAGGTACGTGCGATGTCCGCAGGCTGCACGCCGCGGGCGATGATGAGGCGCAGGGCGGACAGCGGATTGAAGGGATGACGGGGTGGCATCACGAATCTGATCCCGCGCTGGCGGGCCACCCATACGCTGTGTCGATAGGTGTGGACGCGCTTGGCGGGCAGCTCGGCTGGACCTTTCATGTCCCACGCCTTGAGCAGCCCGGCAAACAGCACGGGCACGTATTCGATCTCTGCTTCGGCAAGTTCGGGCAAGCGCTTGAAGCAGAGATAGGCATAGGGCGAGATGACATCGAAATACCAGCGCAGCTTCACTCGCGACATCAGTGTTCTCCGGGGCGGGCAGAAGAGGAATCGGCGGGATGCGTGGCGCGCCCACGCATGCACCAGGCAAGCAGCGCGGCAGCCACCAACCCGACGCCGGCGACCGTACCGAAAAGCTCGCTCAAGGTGAAGCGCTCATAGACTGCTGCCACCCGTCCGCCCAGATAGTTGCCAACCGAGGCCGCAAGAAACCAGACACCCATGGTGAGCCCGGCGATCCGCGCAGGCGCCAGGCGTGTCATCGCGCTGAGGCCCACGGGCGAGAGACACAATTCACCCAGTGAGTGCAGCACATAGGTGGCCACCAGCCAGAGCGGACTGACCTTGACGCCCGCAGCCGCCAGCTGAGCCGCAATGAACAACACACCGAAACCCGCAGCCACAAGCAGCAAGCCCAGCGCAAACTTGGTGGTGGGCGCAGGGTTGCGGGGCCCGAGACGTACCCAGAAGACCGCAAAAACGGGTGCGAGCGAAATGATGAGCATGGGGTTCAGGGAATGAAACCAGGTGGTCGGAAAGGCATAGCCCAGCCAGTCGAGGTCGCGATCGACATTCCGCTCCGCAAACAGGGTAAGCGTGGAACTGCCCTGCTCGAACAAGGACCAGAACACCACAGCGCCCAAGAACAACACCAGGATGAGTCGCAGGTTGCGGCGCTCTTCCGCACTCCAGCCGGGTGCAAACAACAGCCAGCCGAAGAAGAGGAGCACCAGGGTGAGCAGCAAGCCACCAAACAGATTGCTCAAGTCCTGGACGGAAATGTGCCCGAGCGCCATCGAGGTGGCGAGAATGATCACCAGCCCGAGCGCGCTCGCCGAGGCGTACCGAAGCCGGCGCCAGTCTCCCGGGCCCGGTGGGTGTGCGGGATGTTCACTCACGGCAGGCATGAATGTACGCGCACGCTGAAAAATCACGAGTCCGATGAGCATGCCGAGAGCGGCAGCACCAAAGGCGGCATGCCATGCCAACTGTGGCGAGAAGCCTGCGCCCTGCAGCCAGGTGCGGACCGGCGGTGACAGCGCCAACCAGCCACAGGTGAGGGGCGCGAGAAAAGCGCCGATGTTGATGCCCATGTAGTAGAGCGAAAAACCGCTGTCGCGGCGGGGATCGCCAGGTGCGTAGAGCTGCCCCACCAGAGTACTGATGCTGGGCTTGAGCAGGCCGGTGCCCAGCACCAGAAATGCCATGCCGAGGTAGAGACCATCCGGCACGGGCCAGGCCATGCAGAGATGACCGGCCAGAATCAGCAGACCGCCGGAGAGCGTGGCGCGTCGGGTGCCAAGGAAACGATCAGCCAGCCAACCGCCGGGCAGACAGGAAAGATAGACGAGTCCTGAGTAAAGACCGTAGGTCGCGGCCGCGCGTGCAACATCAAAGCCGAGGCCACCCTCACTCACCGCCGCCGTCATGTAGAGCACGAGCAGGCCGCGCATGCCGTAGAAACTGAAGCGCTCCCACAGCTCAGTGTGGAAAAGCGGGCTCAGGCCCGGTGGATGGCCCCATCGACCCTGAGCAGAGCGCAGCTGGTCATCGGGCATGGCGGCAGTGTTCCTTGTGCGCGATCAGTGTCACACGCTAACACCCGGACGCAGCGGTGTCGAAAAGCCTGCGCTTGCAGCCGGGTGACGCCACCACGCCCCTCGGCTAAAGTGCCAGTCCCTTATCAGGCAGCCAGCATCAGGAGAGGCCCATGACCGACGCCGTGATCGTTTCCACCGCCCGCACCCCGCTCTGCAAGAGCTGGCGCGGCGCCCTCAACATGACCCATGGCGCAACCATGGCGGGCCACGTGGTCAAGGCGGCAGTCGAGCGTGCGGGCATCGACCCGGGCGAAGTCGATGACGTGATCCTCGGCTGCGCCAACCCTGAAGGCGCCACGGGCTGGGATATCGCCCGCCAGGCGGCGCTGCGCGCCGGCATGCCGGTGTCCGTGTCCGGCATGACCGTGAACCGCTTCTGCTCCTCCGGCCTGCAGACCGTGGCCCTGGCTGCACAACGCATTCTCACCGGCGAAGCCGAGGTGTATGTCGCGGGTGGCGTGGAGTCCATCTCCTGCGTGCAGAACGAGATGAACAAGCACATGTTCGAGGACGAGTGGCTGAAGGCCAACAAGCCCGCCGTGTACTGGCCGATGCTGCAGACAGCAGAAAACGTGGCGCAGCGCTATGGCATCGGCCGTGAGGTGCAGGATCGGTATGGCGTGGAAAGCCAGCAGCGGGCCGCCCGCGCGCGTGCTGAGGGCAAGTTCCAGGACGAGATCGTACCCATCACCACGAAGATGAAGATCATCGACAAGGC
>JBDLQR010000281.1:0-5975 GCA_039800485.1 Pseudomonadota bacterium | reverse complement strand
ACAAGCTCACGAGTGTGCACGAGGTTGATCTCGTGACCTGCGGCATGGTGCTGTGGAAGAACGGCGAAGTGATTGCCACCGGAGCCGGTGCTGCGGCGCTGGGCTCACCCGTGAACTGCATGACCTGGCTCGCCAATGCCATGGGCGCCTACGGCATGCCACTGAAAGCGGGCGAAGTGATCTTGTCCGGATCCCTGGTGCCCTTGATTCCCGTCGCGCCTGGCGATCACATGGAAGTCGCAGTGGGTGGCCTCGGCCGCCTTGCAGTCGAATTCACCTGACACTGAACCCCGGCCCGGGAGAACCACCATGCTGACCGAACGCACCCTCGCCGCCGCGGAAGTCGCTGCGCTTGCCGAATGCCTCGATGAGGCCGCCATGGCCTGCCAGCCCGTCGAAATGTTTACCGAGCGCCATCCCGGCATGCAGCTGGGTGATGCCTATGCCATCCAGGCGTGCCTGCGCCAGCGCATGGAATCCCGTGGCACGCGCATCACGGGTCTGAAAATGGGGTTGACCTCACGCGCCAAGATGCAGCAGGTGGGCGTGGCAGAGTCCATCCATGGATTCATCACCGACCGGGCGGCCTACGGCGACGGCGCCACGATTCCGGTCAGCCGCTTCATTCACCCACGCATCGAGGCCGAGATCGCCGTGGTGATGGCAAGAAGTCTCGGCGGCTCCAGCTGTACCGTGCAGCAAGCGGCGGACGCCGTCGACTTTGTGCTGCCTGCCATCGAAATCATCGACTCCCGCTATGCAGATTTCAGGTTTGACCTGTTGAGCGTGGTCGCGGACAACACCTCCGCTGCGGGCTACGTGCTGGGCGGCCGCAGCCGCCGGCTTGCCGGGCTTGAGGTGGTGACGGAAGGCGTGGTTCTCACCTGCAATGGCGAGGTCAAGGAAACGGGAGCCGGTGCCGCAGTGCTCGGTAATCCGCTGGAGGCCATTGCGTTGCTGGCCCGACAGCGCGCAGCGCTGGGTGCCGACATCCCTGCAGGGTCCCTGGTCCTGACGGGAGGCATCACGGCGGCGCTGCCGGTCAAGGCGGGCGATGTCGTCACCGTGCACTACCAGACGCTCGGCACCGTGCGCCTGTGCTTCTCGTGACCGGCTTGAATCCCCTGCAATGCCGGGGAAATGCGCTCGCGGCGTGGTCGCCGCCACCACGCTGCATCGCGCCCTGACCGTGCCATGAGGCCGCGAAGTCTTTAGAATCCAACTCCACAAGTTCCACCTACCGGATTGCCGTCATGAGTGAACGCAAGTATCTGCATATTGATCTTTCCACCCACAGCATTCGCGAGGAGACCTTGAGCGGAGCCCAGATCGCCAAGGCCGGGCGCTATTTCATCGCCAAGACGCTGGTTGAAATGGGCGTTGCCGGCTGTGATCCCCTGTCGCCGGAGAATCCCCTGATTTTCTCGGCAGGCCCTTTTGCGGGCACCAACTGGTCCAATGCCAACCGCACCAGCGTCGGCTGCAAGAGCCCGCTCACCGGAGGCATCAAGGAGGCCAATGCAGGCGGTTCCTTCGGGCTTGCCATGGGGCACCTGCATATAGCGGGTTTCACGCTGCTGAATGCCTCGCCGGAGTGGGTTGTCATCCATCTGCGCAAGGATGGCAGCATCGCCTTCGAAACCGCCGAGCCCTACATGGGCAAGGCCAATTTCGACTGCGCCAGACTGCTGCACGAAAAGTATGGCAAGAAAGTCAGTCTCGCGATTTGCAGCCCGGTCGGTGAGTACCACGGTCTGCTGGCGGGCATCGCCTTCAGCGACACCGATGCACGTCCCTCGCGCCTCGCTGCGCGGGGCGGGGTGGGCGCGGTCATGGGCGTGAAGAAGGTCAAGGCCATCGTGGCCGATCTGGACAAGATGCCGAGCTTCATCGACCGCAAGAAAGTGCTTCAGGGCGTGAAGCAGTATGGTCAGCTCATCAAGTCCGATGAGGCCATCAACATGTACCGTGACTACGGTACCGCTGCCATGGCCGACTACACGAACCTGATTGGTGGCCTACCCGTGAACAACTTCACCTCCGGGCGCAGTGTGGACACCAGCAAGGAAATCATGAAGATGGGCGGCGATTTCATCCGGGCGCAGAATCTCGCCCGTGGCGGTGAAACCTCCCATGCGTGCATGCCGGGTTGCATGATCGAATGCAGCAACGTGTACGTGGACAAGGACGGAAAGGAAATCGTCTCGCCCGTGGAATACGAAACCCTTGGCCTCATGGGTACCAACTGTGGCCTCACTGACCCCGATGATCTGGCACTGCTGAACTTTCATGCGAACGATCTCGGTATCGACACCATCGAGACCGGTGCCATGATGGGCGTGCTGCTGGACGCCGGCCTCGCACCCTTCGGCGACATGAAATTCCTGCTCTCGGCGATGGACGAAATCCGTCACGGCACTGAGAAGGGCCGCTTGTGGGCCCAGGGCACCGCGCGTGTGGGCGAACACTACAAGGTTCATCGTACTCCGGTGGTCAAGAAGCAGGGTATCAGCGCCTATGATCCCCGGGTGATCGAGGTCACCGGGATCACCATGATGGTCACGGCCCAGGGCGCGGACCACACCGCCGGCAACGCCCCGAAATATGACTGCGAAGGCAAGAGTCTGGACGAGCTCGTGGGCGTGAGCATGGACACCCAGGTCATGTGCGCGGCAACGGACTCTCTCGGTCTTTGCCTGTTCGGGCGCTCGGTCACCAATGTACAGCTGGAGATGGTGGTTGACGCCATCAACGGCGCGCTGGGCACGAGCTTCGATGTGGAGTTCTTCAAGTCCCTGGGTCGCGAGACCCTGCGTCTGGAAGACCAGTTCAACCGAGCGGCCGGATTCTCGGTGGAGGATGATGAACTGCCCGGCTTCTTCTACGAGGAGGCCCTGTTCCCCACCAACCGCACAGCCCGCTTCCATGCCGCTGAGGTGAATGCAGCCGTCAAGGCCTGGTGGGAACGCCAGGCCGCCTGAAGAGACTCAGCCTCTTTCCGGATCGCCGCCATTCGGTATCATGACCGACAGCAGCCATGGCGCTGCGGTCGGTCACGAGCAGTGGGGGAGAGCGCATGAATTCCGGAATTCCGGCAGCCAAGCCGGTCCATCTTTACTTCCACTTCCGCAGTCCCTACTGCTATCTGGCCTCCAAGACCTTGTGGAGCCTGCTGGACGACTTCCACACCGCGCTTGTCTGGCGTCCGCTCGGCGGCTGGGATGGTCGCTCTGCCCCTGAGCGCGCGAAGGTCAAAGTGCCTATCTCCCGCCAGGATGTGGCGCGCCACTGCAGACGGATGGGCATTCCCTTCAATCCACCGCCCCTGAGTACCGATGCCACGCTCGCCGGAGTCGGTTCGCTGCTCGCAGAGCGCGTGGGCTTGTTGCGGCCCTATGTGGTGGAGATGATGCGTGCCGAATGGGCCGGGGGACAGGACATCGGCCTGCCCGAGGTGCGCCAGGCCGTGGCCTCCGCGGTGGGCCTCAATCCTCTGGAGTTCGAGGCGTTTGTCCAGGATCCCGTCAATCAGGCCAAGCTCGGCGCGCATTGGACCGAGGCCCAGGAGAAAGGCGCGATCGGGGTGCCGACTTTCGTCATCGACGACCAGATTTTCTGGGGTAATGACCGCCTCGATTTCGTCCTCGAATACCTCACGGAACTCGGACTTGCGCGGCGTTGACGCGAACGCGCCCTCTACGGGGGACCTTGACGCCGGCTCGCGGTTACGGGGTTTTCATGAGATCCGTATCCTCGACGCGGAACAGCGGATTGCCTGTACGCCCGGCGAGAATCTACTGCGCGCGATGGAGCGTCTCAACCTGCACCTCATTCCCGTGGGCTGCCGCGGCGGGGGCTGCGGGGTCTGCCGGATTCAGGTGCGGCGCGGCGACTACGCCACGCGCCAGATGAGCAGGGTGCACGTCTCCGCAGCGGACGAGGCAGCGGGCATCGCACTCGCATGCTGCCTGATGCCGCAGGGCGACCTCGAAATAGAAGTTCTGGGTTCCGCAACATCGAACCCGAGTGCGGTCCTCAAACCGTTGCAGGGCTGAAGTTCAACCACCGATATTCTGGAGGTTTTCATGGCGCAATCAGCCGTTATCCGTCCCGGTCATGTCTGCCTGCGTGTGCTCGATCTCGAGGCAGCCGTCAGGCATTACCGTGACCGCCTCGGCCTGCTCGAGATCGAACGGGACAGCGAAGGCCGTGTGTATCTCAAGGGCTGGGACGAGCAGGACTGGTTCTCAGTGGTGCTGCGCGAGGCGGATCATCCCGGCATGGACTTCCTGGGCTTCAAGGTTCTGGGCGCAGACGCACTCACCCGACTTGAAGCTGACCTCAAGGCGTGGGGATGCGTGACCGAGCGGATACCGGCGGGAGAACTCAGGCACTGCGGCGAGCGGGTGCGGTTTCAACTTCCCACCGGCCATGTCGTGGAGCTTTATGCACAGAAGGACTTCATGGGCAACGGGTTGGGCCGGGTGAACCCTGATCCCTGGCTCGAGGGCATCAAGGGCATGCAGGCCCAACGCTTTGACCACTGCCTGCTCTACGGTCGCGATATCGATGGCAACATCGCGCTGCTCCGTGACGTGCTCAAGTTCGACCTCACGGAAAAGGTCGTCGACGGTGAACTGGTGGTGGCGGCCTTCCTCTCCTGCTCGAACAAGGCGCACGACATTGCCTTCGTGCGTCATGCGGAGGACGGGAAATTCCACCATGCCTCCTTCCTGCTCGGGACGTGGGAAGAAGTGCTGCGCGCCGCCGACATCATCGCCATGCACGACATCTCACTGGATCTCGGCCCCACACGTCACGGCATCACGCGCGGGCGCACCATCTACTTCTTCGATCCTTCAGGCAACCGCAACGAGGTTTTTTGCGGCGACTACACCTGGTACCCGGATCACGAACCGATCATCTGGACGGCCGATCAGCTCGGCCGCGCCATCTTCTATCACGACCGCAGGCTGAACGAGAACTTCCTCAACGTCGTGACCTGAACGGTCTGCCGGTGCTCAGACGGGAACGCGCGCAGCCTCCAGAATCGCCTCGAGGATGCGCGCGTCACCCACCTGATTGGCCAGCAGCAGGATGAGGCGATTGCTCAGTTCAAGGCTCTGTCCCGCGTCCAGCCCTTCATGAAGAGACGCCAGGCGCGCGTAGAACGCGTCCGGATTCTCCAGCTTGAGCTGGGCCAGGTCCGGGTAAGTCATCGCGGTGCTCATTGACTGGCGAGGGACTGCCACATTTCTGCATCGCGCTCGGCGGTCCAGATTCGCGGGTCACGCGTGCCCCCGTCTTCGTCAAAGGCGCGGCTCACATCAAAGGGCAAGCAGTGATCGAAGATGACCCAGTGCCCGAAGTCGGGTTTCAGCCGGGCATAGGTTGCGTCGTAGGCTTCCTTGAGGGACTTGCCGGCAGCCCGTGCGGCCTGCACTGAGTCATACAGGGTCGTGATGAATGCCCGGGTTCCTGCAAGTGACTGGGCCACCTGGTCGGGATTGGTCAGGGCATCACCCCTGCCTGGCACCAGCGCGCGCGGCTTGAGCGCCGCGATGCGGTCAAGGGTGGCAGGCCATTCGGTGAGGTAAGCATCTCCCGTATAGGGTGTGGCGCCGAACTCCACCAGATCACCGCTGAAGAGCACGCCTTCTTGTGGCATCCAGGCCACCGTATCGCCCTTGGTGTGGCCTCGCCCGAGCTGCATCAGCTTGACCTCAGTCTTCCCCAGCCAGACCGTCAGTTCATCGCGGAACACTATCGTGGGCCAGGTCAGACCCGGGATCGAATCGACGGCCTGGAAGAGCCGGGGGAAACGTTCGAACTCCGATTGATAATCCTGCTCGCCGCGCTCGACGATGAGATCACGCGTATCTTCGCTGGCGATGATGTTGGCCGCCCCGTAGCCGCTTGCCCCGAGCACCCGCACCGCGTGGTAATGGGTGAGTACGACATGCCGGATGGGTTTG
>JBDLQR010000280.1:0-2831 GCA_039800485.1 Pseudomonadota bacterium | reverse complement strand
GCTGAACAGTTCGGAGCACTATTACGGCATCCCCGAGGCGCTCTTTGATCAGCGGGTGGTGCAGGATTACCCGGACCACTACAACTACAGCGACGAGTACTTCCGGTTCTCGGCCTCCGGTCAGATGTTCATGCAGGCGGCAGCACCCGGTTCAGCACGCTGGAATGAGGTCCTGCACGAGTTTCTCGCTCTGGGCCACACCTTTGTGCCCACCTTCAATATCTACGACGCCAACCGGGACCTCATGCGCGCGCGGCGCGCGGACTGGCATGGCCCTTACACCATGCGAACCCTGTGGCGCTACTTTCAGCCGCAGCGCGGCGGGCATGGTGCCTACTGGTATCGCTGGAGCACGCGCAACGAGATCGAGTGGAAACGCAACTATCAGCTCTGGATGCAGTTTGCCAACGACTACAAGAACCTCGGGGGCCGCGTGTGTGCAGGCAGCGATTCAGGCTTCATCTTTCAGGTCTATGGCTTCGGGCTGATCCGCGAGCTCGAGCTTCTTCAGGAGGCCGGATTCAATCCGCTCGAAGTCCTGAGATCGGCCACCACCCTGGGCGCCGAACTGCTGGGCATCGAAGACGAGACCGGGAGCATTGATGTGGGTCTGCGCGCCGATCTGCTCATTCACGATCACAATCCGCTCGAAGACTTCAAGCTCATGTACGCCACCGGGGCCTGGCGGCTCAACGACGAGAGCGGTCACGCCCAATGGAACCGCGGCCTGAGCATGACCTTGTGCGCCGGGATGGTCTATGACGTCAGCGAATTGCTCGCCGACCTTCGTGACATGGTCGACGAGAGCTGGAAGGACGCCCCGGATGAGCGCCCCCCCGGCCCTTGAAATCATCCTGCTGTGCGGGGCGCTGGGCAGTGGCAAAACGACCTTGCTCACCCGCTTCTTGTCCTCACGAGACCTGCGCGACACCGCGGTGATCGTCAATGAGGCGGGCGAAATCGGACTGGATGCAGCGATCGTGCAAGCAGCCAGTCCGCAAGACCCGGTGCTGTTGCTCGACAACGGCTGTGTGTGCTGCTCGCTACGCGGCTCCCTGGTCCAGACGCTCCTGGATCTGCTGCACCGTCCGCGGCCTACGGATCTGCCCGCGCTCAGCAGGGTCGTGATCGAGACCAGCGGCCTGTCACGCCCAGGGCCACTGCTGGCCAGTCTTCGCGATCGCGAACTCCTGCCTTTGCGCCCAGCCCTTCGGGTGGTCTGCACACTGGACGCGACCCGGCCGGACTCGGGTGATCTGGAGTCAGATCATCTGGCCCAGTGGGCAGCCGCTCATCGCATCGTGATCACCCGCAGCGATCTGCCCTGCGCGGTACCACTCACCGCAGCCCGCGATGTGGCACTCGGCATCAATCCGCTGGCCACGGTGATTGCGCTGGCCGACCCCGAGCAGCGTGCGCAACAGGCCTTGGGCGCAGACCCCGCGCCGCCGTCCAGTGCTCTTGCATCTGCGTCACTGCCCAGTCAAGACAATGCGATGGCCACCGGGGTCCACCCGGCTGCGCGCGGCCTGCTCTCTGAACCCGGGTCCGCGCATCCCCGCGTCCAAGTGATGCAGGGCGAGCCCGCTGCCGGGCTGAGCTGGGATGCCTTTGCGGCGTGGGTCGACGACCTCAGCGGCCTCCTTGGTGATCGCCTCTTGCGCTTCAAGGCCGTTCTGCGGCCGGAGGGCTGCACTGAGGCCTTGATGCTCCAGGGGGTGGGGGCGACCTTCAGTGCCCCGACACGCGCCGGGGCGGTGTTCGCGCAACTGGGTGAACGACCCTCCATCATCGTGATCGCCCGCGATGTCGATGGGGATGAAGTCACTCTCGAACTGCCAGACGCGCCAGTGACCCTAAGGGTCGTCCGGTCCCGGCGTGCCCTATTCGCGTGATACGCTGGCCCGCACAGACCTGAGAAACCCGACCAGGGTTCCCGCTTCCCTGCCTGACTTTCGGAGTAGACCCATGAAAGCCGCCGTTCTGCATACCGTCAACCAACCCCTGTCGATTGAAGAGGTGGCGGTCGCCAAGCCGCAACGCCGGGAGGTGCTGGTGCGCACCGCTGCCACCGGCCTGTGCCACAGCGACCTGCACTTCATCGAGGGGCTCTACCCCGCTCCCTTGCCCGCCGTTCCCGGCCACGAGGCTGCGGGTATCGTTGAGGCGGTCGGCGAGGATGTGACCTACCTCAAGCCCGGAGATCATGTGATCTCCTGCCTGTCCGTCTTTTGCGGCCATTGCGAGTATTGCCTGGGCGGCCGACCCTCAATCTGCTCGAACACCGAGGTCAAGATGCCTCATGGCGTGGCCAAGCGCCTGACCTGGAAAGGCCAGCACCTGGGTCAGATGTTCAACTTGTCCTCGTATGCCGAGCAGATGCTGGTGCACGAGAACGCCCTGGTCAAAATCACCCCCGACATGCCGCTTGATCTGGCCGCGCTCATTGGCTGCGGGGTCATGACCGGCTATGGCGCGGTCACGCGCACGGCGGCGATCGAGGCGGGCAGCACCGTGGCAGTGTTCGGAGCGGGCGGCATCGGCTTGGCGGCAATCAACGCCGCAGCGCTGGCAGGCGCCGAACGCATCATTGCGATCGACCGCGATCCCACAAAATTCGACATGGCCCGACTGTTTGGAGCAACCGACATCGTCGACGCTTCGCAAGGTGACGTGGTGGCGCGCATCCTTGAAATGACCCAGGGGGGCGTGCACTACTCCTTTGAAGCCGTCGGTCTCAAGATCACCGCCGAACAATGTTTTGCCTGCCTGCGCCCGGGCGGCCTGGCCACAGTCATCGGCATGATTCCCTTCGGGACCAAGATCGAGTT
>JBDLQR010000279.1:0-4300 GCA_039800485.1 Pseudomonadota bacterium | reverse complement strand
GCCTGGGGGATCAGTTCGCCCGCATCAGCCGGTGTGGCGGAGAGGGCTTTACAGTTCTACCTGCAGGGATGAGTGCAGGCGGGTAGTCGTGCAGAGTATTCCAGATAAATCCTCCCTTCGGATGACAGCATTGCGGCCTGACAGAGGCGACCTCAGATGTTCTGGCGCAAGGCTTCGACGACCGGCACGCGGGCAGCGCCGCGGGCTGCGAAGAAGGCCGAAATCACTGTCGCCACCAGGCCGATGAGGAACGAGACGATGAGCACCTCGGGTACGATGCGAATGAGTGCCGTATAACCCATGCTGGAGTTTGGTGGCGGTGGCATGGGAATGCCCACTTGCGAGATGCACCACGCCAGCAGCATGCCCAGCAGTACACCCGCACTCGCGCCAACCAGCCCGAGCAGTGTGTTCTCCAGAAGGATGAGGTGCGCCACATCGCGCTGCCGCAGGCCCAGCGCCATCAAGGTGCCGAACTCGCCCACACGCTCCTGCGCTGTCATGTTCACACTGTTGGCTACGCTGAGCAGGACCACGATGAGAATCACGCCCTGCAGTACGCCGAACTGGCTTTCATAGAGTTCGACGGTGTTGCGGTAAAAATCATCGAGCTCGAACCACGTCTTCACTTCGAAACCCTGACCAGTGAGAGTTGTCCGGACCTGCCCGGCAACTGCATCGGTGGCCAGGGTGTTCTTGAGGGACACCACGACGGCGTGCGCACCCGCTACCGCCAGCAACTCGCGGGCGTCGTCCAGACTCATGCGCACTGCGCGCGCATCAAAATCTCTGGAGAAAGTCCTGAAGATGCCCACCACCTCGAATTCGAGGCTGTTCAGTCCACCGTCAGGCATGTTCGCCAGTACATTGACCAAGGCCCCTGGTTTCAGATTGAGTGCGCGCGCGACGCCTTCGCCCAGCAACAGCTTGTGCCTTTCCTCGGCACGCAGCATCCGGCCCTCTACCACGAAAAAGAAATCCCCGAACTGGGCAGCTTCCTTGGCGGGTTCGACACCCTCGGCCAATATCGGGAGATCCGAGCGGCCATTGTTGATGAGACCGAAAAAGTTGACGCGCTGCATGGAGTCGGCCACGCCGGCCAATCCGGCAAGGGTGGACTGAATCCGCTCCTGTGCCTGCATCAGGTATTGACCAGGCTCTTTGCTCCAGTTGGCGAGGTATCCTTGGCGATAGATCTGGAAATGCCCGAGCCTTGAGTGGATCGTGGCCTCGCGCAGCTGGATGAAGATGTCCTCCACGAACCCTCCGCTAAGAATCAGACCCATCACGCCGATGACGATGGGCGACAGGGTCATGAGTGTCCGCCCCTTCTGTCTGAAGAGATTGCGCAGCGCAAACTTGAGCATCACGTCGCTGGTGTTCATCGCTCAGCGCGCCCTGCGCAGGGCATCGACGATCTCGAGGCGCGAAGCTTTCCAGGCCGGATACAGGCTCGCGAGGCCCGCAGAAACCACGGCAAGCACAAACCCCCCGCCGGCGAGACCGGGCGTCAGTCGGATGAAGGCAGTAAAGCCGTGATCCATGCCCGGCGCGGGCGGCATGGGGATGCCGATGTGGGAGATGAGCTCCGCCACCAGCCATCCACCGGCGAGGCCGATACCACCGCCCAGCACGCCGAGAATCAGTCCCTCGGTCACGAAGAGCTGCATCACGCGACGTCGAGGGATGCCGAAGGCGAGCAGGGTGCCGATCTCGGCAGTCCGCTCCATCACACTCATACCCAGCAGGCTGGAGATGCTCATCACGATGATGAGTGCGATGACACCGTTCACGAATCGCGTCTGTGCTTCGAAGAGCTTGACGACCGCCTTGTGGAAATCGGCGAGGTCAATCCAGGGCAGCAGTTGCAGGCCACTGTCCTGGCCGAGCAACGCCTGCACCTTGGGTAACAGTTCCTCGGTACGTTCCGTTTCGTCCAGCAGAATCAGCCACTGATGTGCGCCCTCGACCTTCATCAGGCGCTGCGCCAGCGCGAGCGGTGTGCGCAGGGTGACATCGTCATAGGCTTTCACAGCTGTATGGAAAATCCCCCTGACCTTTGCATCAACCGCGGAGACTCCGCCGTCCTGATCAGTCCCCAGCAGTACCAGCGTCGCACCCACTCTGGCACCCAGGCTGTTGGCGAGACCCTTGCCGAGAATCACGCCTGTACTGTCGTCGGCGGAAAGCGCACGCCCCTCATCAATCACGATTTCGCGTGCAAGGTCGGCTTCCGTTTCCGGAGTGACTCCCTCACCGAGGAAGCTGACGGTAGTGTCCTCAAGGGAGGCGAGGCCCGCGAAGTTGAGGCGTTCACCCAGGGCCTCCACATGCGGCAGACGCGTGATGGCCGCGGTATCCACGACTTCACTCGAGACCAGATACGCGCGCGGATCCGCAACGCCGCCTTCGTAATACCCTTGGCGCACGATCTGCAGGTGGCCCAGGCGGGAGTGTATGGTCGACTCTCGCCCGATCCACATCATCCATTCGGCAAAGCCGCCCGCGATGAGCAGCGCAGCCACGCCAAAGCCTGTGGCGCAGAGGGCGAGTGCCGTACGCCGCCGGTGGCGGCTCAGGTTGCGCAGCGCAAGGTAGCCCGTCTGGCCGAGCAGGGTGCGCAACCAGGCCAGGCGCGTCGATCCGCCGCGAGACTCGGTAGCAGTGCCAGGCGGTCGAGCCAACTGCGGACTGGGTGCCCTGTCCGTAGGCGCCGATGTGACGTGAGGGCCGGCGGCCAGGATGCGCGTTTCGCCCGAGCGCACATCCGCATCGATCAGCAGACGATCTCCCGGAGACTCATCGGTGGTCGATTCGCCGATATTCTCGAAGCTGCGGCCGGCGACTTCTTCCTCGTCCCTCAGCTCTGCCAATGCATTGAACACAAGGCCACAGTGCGTGCAGCGAATCATGCCCATCGCCACGCGCAGGGTCTGCGCGCGGATCTGGAACAGACCTTCGCACTCAGGGCATTGCGTATACATGGCGGAGAGGTGTTCGCAGTTGCGTCATGTGACCAAGGATAGCATTACAAAAAAAAACTCCGGGGGCTTGCGCCGACCGGAGTCCGTGGGTGAGGTGATGAGAGGGGCCGCTGCGTCTGGCGGCGATCCGGATCTGAACCCTCTGGGGGGCTTGGTGTCCGGAAAGTGTCAGTCTACCTGCCTGAACCTTGGCGAGGACCCCGGGCCCCGAAAAGGGAACCGGGGTCAGGCGTTACTCAGGCGGCCTTGCGACGGCGGCGAGCGGAGAGTCCAGCGCCCACCAGACCGGCGCCCAGCAGAGCCAAGCTGGTCGGTTCGGGAATTGCCGCTACGTCATCGACGGTACCCGTGCCCTTGAAGGCCCAGGCACCCGCTGTCGGATTCACGACCAAGCTGCCGGAGCTCACGAACTTCTTGTCCGCGCTGTCTGGGCAGCCATCCAGGGAGTTGTCGAGGCAGCCGAACGAATCAGTATCGAAGTATTCAGCTGCGGCACCGCCAGTGACGTCGAGCAGGCCATCCCCGGTAACGATGCCGTTGCTCAAAGGATTGTTTCCCTGAGTCAGGGAGCTCAACGTAATGTTGTTGCCATTCACTAGGCCACCAATCGGCGACCCCGTGAGGCTCAACCAGAGGCTGCCAGACTTGGCCGAGTTAATCGAATCCTGGAAGGGGGCCGCAGGATCGAAAGTGCCGGCTGTCTGGGAGTAGATTTCAACCACGCCTCCGGAGAACTGGATCAGTGCAAAGTCGGGGAACGGGTTGGGTGAATCCAGCACATCAATGGACTCGGCAACGTAGTCGTAAAAATAGAGGGTCAGTTCCCGACCGTTGTCACCGTCTACCCAGAGATCATTCAGACCACTGTCGTAGATGCGGTTGACGCGACCGATACCGGTAAGCTCCTGGCCGACGGCCGTAATCGGGCCGCCGTTCGTGCAGCTTCCGAAATCAGCATCACCGGCGTTGCACTGGCGACCCTCGAAAAGGTCCAGCGTTTCAAAAATGGCCCCGATCTCAAAGGTGATGCCATCGATGGTGATGGCACTTGCTGCCATGGGAAGTGCTGACGCGATTCCCAAGGTGGCCGCCATCAGGCTCTTGCGAAAGTTCATGTGTATATCTCCTTGAACGACTTGTTTCAGAGGAAGGGGCCGTACCCCATCCCGTTCATTCCTCAGTGCTCAGTCTGTCTGGTCTGCGAACTGGCGCACTGCTGATGGCCTTCCATAAAGCAAGTAGGAGGCCAACTTCCCGGAGGATAAATTCTTGCGCGCATAACATTTTGTTTTTAAAGATTAAAAAAAAGGCTCTCT
>JBDLQR010000278.1:0-6062 GCA_039800485.1 Pseudomonadota bacterium | reverse complement strand
GCCGACGGTTCACGCACGCTGATCTTGAGGCGTGCATCTTCGCTGCCCGTGGCTTGCGATTGTTCCGACGGACCAGCCTCGGCCACCGCCTCCTCAGGGAGCTCCGCAATGGTCAGGGTGACCTCACGAACCTTGCCCTCGCGGATGATTTCCGCTCTGACCTTCTGGCCCGCCTTGGTCGTCCCCACCATGGGCGGCAAATCAGAGGAAGTCCCGATGGCGCGTCCATCAAAGCGTGTAATCACATCACCGGCCTTGATGCCCGCCTTCTCAGCCGGGCTTCCCGGCAACACCCGGGATACCAGGGCGCCACCAGGCTTCTTCATCTGGAACGACTCGGCAAGTTCCGCCGTCACGTCCTGGATGAGTACGCCCAACCAGCCGCGACTCACGGTGCCCTTGTCACGGATCTGCCGGTAGACATCCATGACGACATCAATAGGAATGGCGAAAGAAACCCCCATGAACCCGCCGGTGCGGCTGTAAATCTGGGAGTTCACGCCCACCACCTCACCCTCGAGGTTGAACAGCGGGCCGCCCGAGTTGCCAGGATTGATCGCGACATCCGTCTGGATGAACGGCACGTAGTTCTCGTTCGGCAGGCTGCGCCCCTTGGCACTGACGATTCCCGCCGTGACCGAATGGTCGAATCCGAAAGGAGAGCCGATCGCAAGGACCCATTCCCCGACCTGGAGTTTTTCCGAGCTGCCGAGCGTCAAGGCCTGGAGCGGTTGCTTCGTGTCTATCTTGAGCACGGCGATATCGCTGCGGGGATCGGAGCCTACGACCTTGGCCGTGAGCTCCCGACGGTCGCTCAGACGCACCACCACCTCATCGGCATCCTTGATGACGTGATAGTTGGAGATGATGTAGCCGCCCGGATCGACGACAAAGCCCGAGCCCAGTGAAGCCCGGGGTGCGGAGTCTCCCGGGCCTTGGTCTTCGAAGAAGTGCCTGAAGAAATCGTTGAGGGGACTGTCATCAGGGAGATTCGGAATCGAAAAGCCCGGCGGCAGTCCGGGCACCTGGGGGGGCGCATCGTCCTGTTTGGCGGAGGTGCTGATATTGACCACGGCCGGGCTCAGCTTGCGGGCGAGTTCGGTGAAATCGGGTAGCCCCTGCGCCCGCACGGGGCCGGTCAGCATGGTCAGGCACAGGGCAAGGAGGGACGGAAGAACGCGCCCGGCGAGGGGGCCGCATGAGATGTTCATCAGGATTCCTGCTGCCCTTGCGGGCAATTATCTGGCGGAAACAGAGTCGGCCCGGATGCGGACCGATTCAGCGATGCGACGAACGGTCGCCTGCGGCACCTCGCCGACCACGGTGACCTGATGATGGTCCTGAAGCCGGCTGAAGGCGTTCACCGCGCCCAGGGTGGAGTAGCCCTGCAGGGGCGGTTCTTCGGTGGATATCTCCTCGACAAACACCGAAACCATGGCCAGCCCGTCCGAATACACCACATGGTGCACCGGTTTGCGACCGCTTGCACGCTTCTGGGTGTGGAGCTCCTTCAGGGCGAAACCCTCCGGGACCCAACGAACCTGCAGGGACTGTTGCTCAGTCTTGGGCGCCGGCGGCTGTTTTTCATTCGTGTACCAGGTGTAGCCCTCGCCATCGACCTCGGGTATGAGGCTGTCATCGGCAATTTTCCCGCCTACGGCAATCTGGGTGAACATCACCTGTTCGAGCACCTTGCCGTTCCCGTCAATCACCGCCGAGCGCAACAGGAGATTGGAGGAAGCATCCACCCAGAGCTGATAGCTGTGACGATCGGCCTTGCGTGGTCGAACGCTGAACACCTTGGCTGTCCTGCCCGCCACGCGGTCGTCCGGGAGGGGCATGAATTCGTAATGACGGGCGATGGTTTCCACGGGCTCCGACAGCGCAAGCGTGACGAAGTCGCGCGGCTGGCGCCGTTCCACCAGCACCGAGCGGTGGTCGCTGAAAGTACAAGTGACCTTGTCACCCTCCCGCACGACCTCCCGGGCGGGCCCGGACAGCGACACCAGGCGCTCGGCAGGCGCTTCGATGTCCGCCCGATGGACGATTCGCATGGCGTCGATGTGAGTATCGTGCGCGTAGACGAATTCACCCTCGTAATTCAGTTCCTGGGCCGCCTTGGGTATGGCCGCAATCATGCGCGCCACATCGGCGGGGACTTCTGCCCCCACCTGCGTCATCACCAGGCACAGTGTCAGCGATGCGGACGCCCTGATTACGCGCTGCATGGCGGTCAATGCTGCTCGGTCGGGATATCGAAACCAACCACTCGGACATAGGCGTGGGCTTGTGGCATGCCCATGCGCGCGCGCTGCTCATTGAAGTTCATCAGGTAGTTGTCCATGCGGCGGCGGTATTCTGCTTCTGGCAGGCTGGAGACTTGCTCCACAGTACCCGAAACGGTGGCCACCGAAGTCACCGCGACAGCCGTCGTGCTCTGGGCGCTGGCGGGCGGTGCGGTATCACGCGCCAGGGCGAGAGGGGTGTCAGTCACCGTGTGGCCGCCGCTCCACAGACCAAGCATGAAAGCCATGACCGAGGCAGCTGCTGCGAGACCGACCGCGGGTCGCCAGCCGGAACTGGTGCGGGGAGCGCCTGTGGCAGAAGCCCGTGCTGCCCGTGCGGAATCCAGAGAGACAACCGAGCTCTCCGCGACCGGAACCACGCCACCATGGGCCGGCTCCCGCTCCAACAGAGCGCTCACGCCAGCGGAGAAACCAGGCGCACCGAAGACCTTGCTGTCCCCGGCCCCGAGGGTGTCGCTGATGAACTGGTAGCGGGACCAGAGACTGCGCATCTCATCGTCCGCCGCCAGGCTACCCAAGGCGACGAGTTCCTCGGCGGAGCCCTCATTGTCCAAGAGTGCTGAAAGGATTTCAGGTTTGTGCATCACATCTGCCCTTCCTGGCCATGCTTTGTCAGTATTCGAGTAGAGGTTTCAGTTTGCCGTCTATGACTTCGCGCGCCCGGAAGATCCGCGACCGGACTGTCCCCACCGGGCAATCCATGGCCTGGGCAATTTCTTCATAACTCAGCCCATCCATTTCCCGCAATAGAATTGCGGTCCGGAGATCTTCCGGCAGCCCCTCGATCGTCTTGAAGATGATCGCTTTCATCTGCTCGACCTGCAGATGCTTCTCCGGGGTTTCCATCTCCTTCTGCAGATCTTCGACGGAGATCTGTTCGCCCTCGGCGTCGTGCAGATCTGCCTCCTGCGGCCGACGCGAAGCTGCGGCCAGGTAGTTCTTTGCAGTGTTGATGGCGATGCGATAGAGCCACGTATAGAACGCGCTTTCCCCCCGGAATCCGGGCAATGCCCTGTAGGCCTTGATGAAAGCATCCTGCGCAACATCCATCGCTTCATCCCGATCCCGCACAAAGCGCGACACGAGTTTGATGATCCGGTGCTGGTAGCGGGTAACCAGAAGGTCGAAAGCCTTCTTGTCACCCTGCTGGACCCGCGCCACCAGTGCGAGATCGGTGTCCCCCATCAAGGATGAGTCCCTGTATCATGGAGGCACGCCGTAAGCGCACCTGAGGCATAGACCGTCACCATGCTGGATAAGTTCGGATGGAGATGCTTGGAAGGGCCTGGAGTATACCAAGCGAGAGACGATGCCACAGCAACGAGACTTTGACGTGCTCATCATCGGCAGCGGTGCGGCCGGCCTGAGCCTCGCCCTGCACCTTGGTGCAAGTTTGCGGGTTTGCGTCATCGCCAAGGAAGAAATCACCGAAGGAGCAACACTTTACGCCCAGGGCGGTGTGTCCGCGGTGATGGATGCCGATGACTCGTTCGAGTCGCATGTCGAGGACACCCTGCGCGCCGGGGCTGGGCTCTGTCACCGGGACGTGGTGGAGTCCATCGTGCGCCACGGCCGGGAGCAGATCACCTGGCTGATTGGCAAGGGTGTGCCCTTCACCACCATGGACACCGCCGATGGTGGCCAGACCGTCCACCTCACCCAGGAGGGCGGCCACAGCCGTCGTCGCGTGGTGCATGCGGCAGACGCCACGGGGCGCGCCATCGAGACCACCCTCCTCGACCAGGTACGTGCGCAGGATGGCATCACCCTGCTGGAACACCACATCGCCATCGACCTCATCACCACCGGCAAGCTGGGTGGCACGCCAGACCGCTGTGTAGGGGCTTATGTGCTCGACAAGCGTGCCGGACAGATCCTCACCGTGCGGGCGCCGTGGTGTGTCCTGGCGACGGGCGGAGCCGGCAAGGTCTATCTCTATACCAGCAACCCGGATGTCGCGACGGGCGACGGCATCGCCATGGCGTGGCGGGCGGGCTGCGCCGTTGCCAACATGGAATTCGTGCAGTTCCACCCGACCTGTCTCTACCACCCGCAGGCCAAGACTTTCCTGCTGACCGAGGCCCTGCGGGGCGAAGGTGGGCACCTCTGTTTGCCCAATGGTGAGCGCTTCATGCAGCGTTTCGATGAGAGGCTCGAGCTCGCCCCGCGCGACATCGTCGCGCGCGCCATCGATTACGAGATGAAGCGACTGGGCTCTGATTTCGTCTATCTGGACATCAGTCACAAGCCCGCTGATTTCATCCGCGGCCACTTCCCCACCGTATACCAGAAGTGCCTTGAATACGGCATCGACATCACCCATCAACCGATACCCGTCGTGCCGGCGGCACATTACCTGTGTGGTGGCGTGGTGACCGACGTGGCGGGCCGCACTTCCCTGCCGGGTCTGTATGCCATCGGCGAGGTTGCCTGCACCGGTCTGCATGGCGCCAACCGGATGGCCAGCAATTCACTGCTCGAGTGCCTGGTCACCGCCTCGGCTGCCGCTGAGGCCATTCTTGCGGAACGGGGTCACCTTCCAGCGCTGCCCACCATCCCCCCCTGGGACGAAAGCCAGGTCACGGATGCAGACGAAGAAGTGGTGGTCGCTCACAACTGGGATGAGCTGCGTCGTTTCATGTGGGACTACGTGGGCATCGTGCGCACCACCAAGCGGCTCGAACGTGCCCGTCGTCGCGTGCACCTGCTGCGCGGAGAAATCAGTGAGTTCTATGCCAATTTCCGGGTGACTTCCGATCTCATCGAATTGCGCAACCTGGTGCAGGTCGCCGAGCTCATCATCCGCTCGGCGCTCAAGCGCAAGGAGAGCCGAGGACTGCACTACACACTCGACTATCCGGAACGTGACGATGTGAACTACGCGCGCGACACGATCCTGCGTGCCGGCGATTTCAGCTGAGCGTCAGCAAGGATTCCTCATGACCCCGACTCCATTGCGCCTCGACGCAGAACTCCCCACCGATGCCCTGCGCGATCGCGTCATTCTCGTGACCGGCGCCAGCAGGGGCCTTGGCCGCGCCATCGCCCTTGATTGCGCCCGCCGCGGGGCGCGCACGCTGCTGGCGGGTCGGGATGTGCGCCGGCTCGAAGCCGTGGCGGATGAGATCGAAGCGCTCGCTGCACCAGAGCCGGTCATAGTGCCGATCAATCTCGAAGGCGCGAGCCTGGATGACTACACCACCCTCGCCACCCTTGTCGCCGAACGCTGCGGGCGCCTCGATGGCTTGGTCCTGAATGCCGCCATGCTTGGCGAGATCTGCGGAATTGAGACCTCTGATCCCGTGCTGTGGGCTCGGGTGTTCCAGGTCAATGTGCACAGCCCCTATCTCATGGTGCGGGCCTTGCTGCCCCTGCTGCGGCAGGCCGAAGCGGCCTCCATCATCGCCACCTCCTCTGGCGTGGGGCGCCAAGGGCGCGCGCTGTGGGGTGCTTATGCGGCCTCCAAGCACGCGCTCGAGGGACTGATGCAGGTGCTGGCAGACGAGCTGCGCGGCGTGAGTACCGTGCGAATCAACAGCCTCAATCCGGGACGCACCCGCACGCGCATGCGGGCCCAAGCTTATCCTGCAGAGGATCCGGCCACCCTGCCCGCGCCAGAAGAAATTGCGCCGTTTTTCGTCCAGCTCCTCACCGGACGCGACGGCTTCCATGGAGAGGCTCTGGAAATCGCGCTGGACAAGTCCTGACCCGGATCTGATCCGGACCTGATTCAGATCCGGAGTAGCGCGGACGCTG
>JBDLQR010000277.1:0-3497 GCA_039800485.1 Pseudomonadota bacterium | reverse complement strand
CCACCCCAGGCATCCTGCTCGCCCGGGGCACCCATGCCACCTGCGATGTCTTCTCCAATGATGAACACGCGCGGGTCTCGCCGCATCTCCGCAGCCAGCGCTTCTCGAATCGCCTCGCGGGCAGTCTTGATCGACATGATTCAAACCTCCTGGCTGCGCGCGAGCACGTGGGTCTTCAGGGTCTCGAGCGGGGGGAAGGGTGCGTCCGCCGCCTTGGCGATGGCTGCGGCTGCCGCCCCCGCACATTCCGCGTCGATGGCATCCAGCGCGGAGGCTTCAGCACGACCGGCAGCCAGCACGCGCGCGCGGAACTTGCTGAGACAATCGGCGTTCTCGCGCAGTGCCTTCACTTCTCCGGGTGCACGGTAGGTTTCCGGATCTCCCTCGTAATGTCCGTGGAAGATGGGCACACGCACATGGAAGAACATCGGGCCCTTGCCGGCCCGCGCATGGGCCACGCCGGCCCCGAAATTGGTCCACACATCCACCACATCGGTGCCATCGACTTCCACGCCCGGAATGCCGAAGCCGGCGGCGCGCGCCACGGGACTACCCGCACAGGCCCAACTCGCGGCCGTGGTTTCCGCATAGCCGTTGTCCTCCAGCACGAACAGCACCGGCAGGTTCAGGATTTTCGCGAGGTTCATGCTTTCGAAGCCGGCGCCCTGGTTGGAAGCCCCATCGCCCCCGAAACTCACCGCCACGCCGTCCTCACCGCGGTACTGGAACGCGAAGCCCGCACCCACCGCATGGGGCACGCTGGCACCGATGATTGCATTCGCGCCCCACATGCCGCGCGACCAGTCGGCCACGTGCATGGAGCCACCCTTGCCGCCACAACAGCCGCCTTGTTTGCCGAAGATCTCGAGTGCGAGGGCCTCGATGTCGCCACCCTTGGCCAGGAAATGGCCGTGGGCGCGATGGGTGCTGCAGAGTACATCCGTGTCCCGCAGGTGCAGGCAGATACCGACAGCGCTGGCTTCCTCGCCGGCATAGAGATGGGTGAATCCGGGCACGGTGCCACGGGCAATCGCCACGTGCATCTGATCCTCGAATTCGCGTAACAGCCGCATCATGCGATAGGCGGCATGGACATCGAGTCCATCGGGAAGCGCAGACATCAGACCTTCTCCTCACATCAGAAATCCCGGCAAGAGTCCTGTGCCGGCCCAAGAAATACAAGAGGGTATGGAGGCGACCCGGGGGCGAGGGCGCGTGCTCTCGACGGCAGCCGCAGTCCGGGCTTCAAGTTCATGGGCCCGTGCCGCTAGACTTGTCGCACGGAAATGTGGGGCGCTCATGCTGGAGAGTCTGAAACGGCTGCTCGCCAAACCGGGCAAACAGCACGGCGCATCCGCACCGCTCGTCCTGCGCGCGCCGCGCCAGCAACCGGCTTCCCGCGGGCTGGCGTTTGCTGCGGAGCTCGAGGGTTGCGCCGAGCTCCGGGTGCATGTGCTGGCGGATAAGGTAAGGCTCGCGCAGTGCATGCCTACGCCGCTGCCGTTCATCCCGATGGCGATATTGCTCGCGGCCCGTGCAGGGCGCGACCTGCACATTGAAAGTCCGGTGGACGACGCCTGGTGGTTGACCCTGCGCGAAGCACTCGCACCCCTGGTGGCTGCGTACTACGACTTTCGCGAGCCCGCGCTCACCCGCGAACAGCGCGCAGAAGCGCCACCGCCGAGCGGTTCTTCACGGGGGCTTCTGTTCAGCGCGGGTGTGGATTCTTTCTTCTCGCTTGGCCGCATTCAGGCTGCAGGCACGCCTCCGGATTGCCTCATCTGTGTCAACGCGGGCGCCCATGGACCTCATCAGCACGCCTTCACACGCAAGCTTGCCGTGGTGGAGGAGATCGCCCGGGCGCAAGGCCTGGCTGCGCTGGCCGTGGATACCAATTTCCATGACCTCTTTCCTCTACCGCACATCAAGGCGCATACCTTCCGGAATTTTTCTGCGACCCTCGCGCTGCACCCCATCGTCGGGCAGCTGGTGTACTCGGCCAGCAGCGTCTTCGAGGAGATTGATTGGAAGGGGTCCAAAGCCGAGCGCCTCAGCGCATTGGATCATCTGGTGACCGGCAGTCTGCTGCCGCCGTCACTGGCCGTCACGCATGTGGGATGGGGCACTACGCGCGTTGCCAAGACGGCGGAGGTCGCCGGAATCCCCTTGGCCGAAGCTTTTCTGGATGTCTGCGCCAGACAGCGTTACCAGGCAGAGCGCCCGGCCGACGCGCCGCCCAACTGCGGGGAGTGTCCGAAATGTCTGCGTACCTTGCTGACGCTGGAATACTTCGGCGCCTTGCCGCGTTTCGCAACCTGTTTTCCGCGGGGACTGGCGGGCGCCCGGCGGGCGGAAATGCTGGTGAAACTTGGCGCTTCTGCCAATCCGCTGGATCGGGAAGTGGTCACGCTCCTGTCGAAGGGTGCGTCAGGCGCGCCTGATGGGCGCTGAGCTCAGGTAAGGCCGTCTGACTCCGGGACTCAGAGCTTCACGGCCCGCGCGCCAGCCGTGAGACACCGCTCTGCCTCATCCACGAGGCTGGTCACGATTGCCCCCGCAGCACCCCGCGCATGCACCAGGCCGATGGCTTCTCCCGCCACCGTGGCCACCATCTCCAGATCGGCACGTGACCTCGCCGCTTCATAGTCCGCCCTCAGCAGGCCGGGGTTGGCCAGCGCTTCGCTTTCACGTCCTGCCCATGTGTCCGTCAAACGGTTGCGCATGATCCGGAACGAGAAATCACGCGGCCACGCGACACCACGCAGGGCGTCCACTGCACGCGTGCGCACGGTGTCATCCCCGGTGCCGGCGATAGCACGCGCCACCGCAGCGGCCGGTGTCAGTGCCTCATCAGCGGCCCACAGCCGCGTGCCGATGACCACGCCGTCGGCACCCAGCATCAGGGCGGCCGCCAGTCCCCGCCCATCCGCAATACCGCCTGCCGCGAGCAGCAGGGTCTCCGGTGAATTGCGGGCCAGATGATCGGCGACCTCCGGAATCAGACTGAAGCTCGCTCTTGCACCGCCATGTCCACCGGCCTCTGTGCCTTGTGCGACCAGGGCGGTCGCGCCCGCAGCCAGGGCTGAGTCCACTTGCGCAAGCGTCTGCACCTGGCAGATCAAGGGCACCCCGGCAGCATGGATGCGGGCCGCGAACGGGCCGGGATCACCAAACGAAAGAAACACGCAGGCGGGCTTCAAGGCGAGTGCATGCTCGAGCTGCGCCGGGGCCTGGGCCAGCGCCCACGTGATGAAACCCACGCCGACCCGGGCCCCCTCTGCACGCTCGAATTCCGAGGACAGATCGGGCTCTGCACCGAGTGTTCCCGCATAACCGCCACCGATGAGACCAAGCCCCCCGGCGCGCGAGACCGCCCCGGCCAAGGCACCGCCGGCCACCAGTGCCATGGGCGCGTTCAGCACCGGGTGCGTGAGGCCGAAGTGCTGTGTGAGGCGGGTTTCGATCACGGTGACAGTACCCCCATTCCGGCGGAAATA
>JBDLQR010000276.1:0-5111 GCA_039800485.1 Pseudomonadota bacterium | reverse complement strand
TCCTCGCACTCAAGCAATTGCTGCGCGAAAAATCACTGCACACGGTGTGCGAGGAAGCCTCATGTCCCAATCTGGGAGAGTGCTTCGCGCATGGCACGGCGACCTTCATGATCATGGGTGCACTTTGCACCCGGCGCTGCCCATTCTGTGATGTGGCGCATGGCCGGCCGCTGCCGCTCGACCCGGAAGAGCCCGCACATCTGGCAGAAGCCGTGCGGCTGATGAACCTGCGTTACGTGGTCATCACTTCGGTGGACAGGGATGATCTGCGCGATGGTGGCGCAGCCCATTTCGCTGACTGCATTGCGGCGGTGAGGGCCGCCCAACCCGGCATCCAGGTGGAAGTACTGGTTCCGGATTTCAGGGGGCGCATGGAAGTCGCGCTGGAGGCTTTGCTCCGCGAACCGCCCGATGTGTTCAATCACAACCTGGAAACGGTTCCTCGCCTTTACCGGCAAGTCCGTCCCGGTGCCGACTATGCGTGGTCCCTCAGCCTCATCCAGCGCTTCAAGGCGCTGGCCCCGAAGGTGCCTACCAAATCCGGCTTGATGCTGGGGCTGGGCGAGGAAATCCCGGAAGTGGAAACAGTGCTGCGCGAGCTCAATGCACATGCTTGTGATCGGGTGACACTGGGCCAGTATCTTCAGCCCAGCCGCGCCCACCTGCCGGTGGCACGTTTCGTGGCCCCGGAGGAGTTCGACGCACTGGCAGCGCTCGGTCGGCAGATCGGCTTCGAGCATGTGGCGAGTGGGCCCTTGGTGCGGTCGTCCTATCACGCAGATCGTCAGGCCGCGGGCGAGAAAGTCTCCTGAGCGCACTCTCCTTCAGCTATGTCCTGAAGGCTCTGCTGCTGCCCCCGGGGGGCAGCTTGCTGCTGATGGCCCTGGGGGGCTGGCTGGCGAGGCGGACCCCCGGGCGACGCCGGGGACGCATCCTGTTCGGCGCGGGGCTTGCCTCTCTCGCGTTGCTTGCCACGCCAATCGTCGCGACCCTGCTCGCACTGCCGCTGGAAAATATCCCACCCTTTGAGCTGCAGGGATCCCCGCCAAAGGCAGAGGCGCTGGTGGTACTGGGCGGTGGAATCTACGCCGCGGCGCCGGAGTTCGGCGGCGCCGATACCGTGCATCCAAGAACCCTGGAACGCTTGCGGTATGCCGCGCTGTTGAAGCAGCGAGTGCCTCTGCCATTGGTGGTGGCTGGGGGGGCATTCAATGAGGATGAACCGGCGGAGGCGACCCTGATGGCCCGCGCACTGGCCGATTCTTTGGGTGTGGTGCCGGAGTTCCTCGAGACCAGAAGCCGTAATACCGCGGAGAACGCGCGGAACACCCGCAAGCTCATCGATGCCCGTCATATCCTGCTGGTGACGCATGCCTTGCACATGCGACGCGCGGCACGCGCCTTCGCGGCCGCGGGCTTCGAAGTCACCCCGGCACCCATGGGGTATCGGGCTGTGTTCGACCCGGAGGATCTCTCGCTGTTCGACTTCCTGCCGTCGGCCGATGCCTTGGCACTCTCGCGCAATGCCTTGCACGAATATCTCGGTCTTGCCTGGTATCGCCTGCGCTACGGGGCCTGAGACTCCGTTCGCGCCTCTTCAACACGGCACACCAGACTGCCATGCGCTACGCGTGCATCGACCCTTGAGCCAGCAGGCATGGCGGCGGCATCGCGCACGATCGCACCGGTGTCGTCAGTGACGATGGCATAGCCGCGTTCGAGCGTGGCAAGCGGGCTGACCGCGGCGAGTGTCTTGCCGAGGCCGTCTATCCGGGCGCGCAGATGGAGCAGATGTTGCGCTAAGGTGCGCGGCAGACCTGCGCGAATCAGCGCCAGACGCTGTCCCGCCAGTGCGAGGCGGGGAATGGGACTGCTTATCCGCAAGCGCGCCTCCGCGGCTGAGAGGCGCCTTTGTGCATTCTGGAGCGAGCTTCCCACCGCTCGTGGTAGACGCCGCTCGATTTCGTCCAGGCGTTGCTGATGCTGCTCGATGCGGCGACCCGGGTGCACGAGGCGTCGGGACAGGCCGCCGAGGCTGAGCTGTGCGTGCGCCAGTGTGGCCTTCAGGCGTGTGTGCAAACGGTGTTCAAACTGACTGAGCTGGCGCAGCAGCTGACGGGTGTCCGGGGCACAAAGCTCCGCCGCAGCAGACGGAGTGGGCGCTCGCCGGTCGGCAACCAGATCGGCCAGAGTGAAGTCGATCTCATGCCCGACACCCGTAATGACGGGCAGCCGGGAGGCGAAGATCGCACGCACCACGGCCTCCTCGTTGAACGCCCAGAGATCCTCCAGCGATCCGCCGCCGCGGGCCAGGATCAGCACATCGACTTCCGCGCGGCGGTTGGCAGCCTCCAGCGCGCGCACCAGGCCAGGCACTGCTGCCGCGCCCTGTACCGGGCTGGGGTAGACCACTACCGGGATCCCCGGCGCGCGTCGCCCGAGCACCTGCAGGATGTCGCGGATCGCAGCCCCGGTCGGTGATGTGACGACGCCAATCGCCCGCGGATGCTCAGGCAGCGGTTTCTTGTGCTCCTCTGTAAAAAGCCCGGCCGCCGCAAGACTACGTTTCAGGGCCTCGAACCTCAGGCGCAGCAGGCCCTCGCCGGCGGGCTCCATGTGTTCCACCAGAAGCTGGAACTCGCCTCGGGGCTCGTACATCGACACCCGAGCGGTGATGAGTACCTGGCTGCCGTTGGCCGGTGTGAAGCCCAGCAGGGAATTGCGGTTGCGGAACATGGCGCAGCGGACCTGCGCTGAGGGGTCCTTCAGCGTGAAGTAGAGATGCCCCGAACTGGGCTTGGCGAGGTTCGAGATCTCTCCCTCCACCCATACCGCACCGAAGTGCCCCTCCAGCAGGGCGCGTACCGCGCGCGTGAGCCGGGTCACACTGAGAATGTCACGGGAAACGGGTTGCATGGCCGGCATTAGAGGGGATCCGGGTGCGCTTGGCTATCGCCCGGGCGGGCGTAGCGCCTATAATTTCGAGCCCTCCCGCTTGGAACTGGAACCGCCCATGCGTATCGCCGGCGATGGCCTGACTTTCGATGACGTCCTGCTCATTCCCGCCCATTCGACGGTCCTGCCGCGCGAAGTGGAACTGAAGACCCGGCTGACGCGCGCCATCGAACTGCAAATCCCCTTCCTTGCCGCTGCCATGGATACGGTGACTGAAGCGCGGCTGGCCATTGCGCTCGCCCAGGAAGGTGGCATCGGCATCATCCACAAGAACATGACGCCGGAAGAACAGGCGTTGCAGGTAGCCCAGGTCAAGAAATTCGAAGCCGGCGTGATCCGGGACCCGATCACGGTCGATCCTGACATGAGTGTGGGCGAAGTCCTGGCACTCACACGCGCGCGACGTATCTCCGGTGTGCCGGTCGTGGATGACGGTGAACTCATCGGCATCGTCACCAGCCGCGACCTGCGGTTCGAGAACCGTTTCGATCATCCCGTGCGCGCCGTGATGACGCCGCAGGACAGACTGGTCACCGTACGCGAGAACGCCGACAAGGCCGAGGTCATCTCGCTGCTGCACAAGCACCGCATCGAGAAAGTGCTGGTGGTGAATGACAAGTTCGCCCTGAAGGGCCTCATCACGGTGAAGGACATCCAGAAAGCGGATGAATTTCCCAACGCCTGCAAGGACGAGGATCAGCGTCTGCGCGTAGGGGCCGCCGTAGGTACCGGCCCCGGCACCCATGAGCGGGTGGCTGGCCTGGTGGAAGCAGGCGCTGATGTGATCGTGGTGGACACCGCGCACGGCCACTCCGCGGGCGTGCTGGAAACGGTGCGCTGGATTCGCAAGAACTTTCCTCGCACCCAGATCATCGGCGGCAACATCGCGACTGCCGCCGCGGCCCGCGCACTTGTCGAAGCGGGCGCAGATGCGGTCAAGGTCGGTATCGGCCCGGGTTCGATCTGTACTACCCGTATCGTGACCGGCGTGGGTGTGCCGCAGATCACGGCGGTCTCGGAAGTCGCCAAAGGTCTGGAAGGCACGGACGTTCCGCTCATCTCTGATGGCGGAATCCGCTACTCCGGGGATGTCGCCAAGGTCATCGTGGCCGGTGCGCATGCGGTCATGTTGGGCAGTCTCTTTGCCGGCACCGAGGAGGCGCCCGGGGAAGTCGAACTGTTCCAGGGACGCTCTTACAAGTCCTATCGCGGCATGGGCTCGCTGGGCGCCATGTCCCAGCGCCAGGGATCCTCTGACCGCTACTTCCAGGAAGGCAGCGACATTGAAAAGCTCGTGCCAGAGGGCATCGAGGGGCGCGTTCCCTACAAGGGCCCACTGCGCGCCATCGTCCATCAGTTGATTGGTGGCCTGCGCGCCGCGATGGGCTATACGGGGTGCGCCAACATGCAGGAGATGCGCACGCGTCCGGAATTCCTGCGGGTGACTGCCGCGGGCATGCGCGAAAGCCATGTGCACGATGTGCAGATCACCAAGGAAGCGCCCAACTACCGGGTGGATTGACGCATCGTGACTACTCCCGCGCGTGACATTCACGCAGAGCGCATCCTGATTCTCGATTTCGGTTCCCAGTACACCCAGCTGATTGCGCGCCGGGTGCGGGAACTGGGCGTGTACTGCGAGATTCATCCCTGGGATGCAGGTGATGCCGAGGTTGTGGCCTTTGCGCCCACCGGGATCATCTTGTCCGGCGGACCGGAGACGGTCACCGAGAGTGGTTCACCGGCTGCGCCGCAGGCGGTGTTCGACAGTGGTGTGCCGGTGCTCGGGATCTGCTACGGCATGCAGACCATGGCGGCTCAGCTCGGCGGAAAAGTAGAAGCGGGCGCGGTGCACGAGTTTGGCTATGCAGAGGCGCGCGCGCGCGGTCACAGCACGCTGCTGCGGGACATCGAGGATCGCGTCAACGCTGAAGGCCATGGCCTGCTCGATGTCTGGATGAGCCACGGGGACCGGGTAGTCCAGCTGCCATCAGGCTTCAAGACGATTGCCTCCACACCAGACCTGCCGATTGCCGGCATGGCGGATGAGACCCGCCGCTATTACGCCTTGCAGTTCCACCCGGAAGTCACGCACACCCGCCAAGGCGCACGCATCTATGAGCGATTCCTGCGCGAAATCTGCGGCTGTGAAGCGC
>JBDLQR010000275.1:0-3427 GCA_039800485.1 Pseudomonadota bacterium | reverse complement strand
TCGATGATGAAGCCTATCGGCGTTCCGGTCGTCCGGCCCTCATGGACTCCGGAGAGGATTCTGACCTTGTCGTCCTCGCGGCGCTGGGTGGTGTGGCGGGACTGGCCGGGCTTGCGGCGGTCGAGATCCCCCTGCAGATCGGCCTCTGTGAGCGCCATGCCGGGAGGGCAGCCATCGACGATGCCGACGTAGGCCGGCCCATGACTCTCACCGGCACTGGTGACCGTGAAGAGGGTTCCAAAGGTATTTCCAGACATGGCTTCTATTGTAGGGCCAATCGGGCGAGATCCGAGCGACTGATGATGCCTATGCCATCTCCACCGTGCTGCAGTTCCACCCACAGGATGGCAAGCCCAGGAAAGGCCGCTTCGACGTCAGGCCAGGTGCCCCCCGCATCCAGCACCAGCAGTCCTTGCGCAGTAAGGCGGCTGGCCGCGTGCGCGAAAATGCGGCGGATGAGCGCAAGCCCTCTGTCTGCCGCAAACAGCGCGAGTGCAGGTTCGTGCAGATATTCCTCCGGCAGGTCCGCGCGCTCACTTTCAGGTACGTAGGGGGGGTTGGCCAAGATCAGGTCATAGGCACCGGTCGCCGAAGGTGGAAACAGATCCACCAGATGCAGGTGCACACGCTCCTCGAGCCGGTGCCGTGTGATGTTGCGCGCCGCAACCTTCAGTGCTTCCGTGGAAATATCCGTGGCATCTACCGTGGCGGCCGGAAACGCGAGTGCTGCCGCAATGCCGATACAACCGCTGCCGGTCCCGATATCGAGAATGCGATGCACCTGGGCCGCTGCAGCCCAGGGTTGGAATCGCCCAAGGATGAGCTCCGCGATCGGGGAACGCGGCACCAGCACGTCGTCGTTCACCTCGAACTCATGGCCGCCAAACCACATCCTGCCTGTCAGGTAGGCGGCTGGACGTCGCGTGCTGATGCGAGCAGAGACGAGCGCCTCGGCCTTGGCCACCTCGGCGGCGGTACGCGGCGCATCGAGCACTGCGTCACTGCAGTCGAAAGGCAGGCCCAGGGCATGGAAGACCAGAAAGACAGCCTCATCCCGGGCATTGTCCGTGCCGTGACCGAAGTACAATCGCGCACGCTTGAAGCGCCGCTCCGCCCGCAGCACCAGGCTGCGGGCAGTGGCTGGCGTGGCCGGTGCCACTGAGAGGCTCAGGCCGCAGACGCGAGCAGGAGTTCGTTCATGCGGCGTACAAAACCCGCGGCATCCTCGAGGCGTCCACCCTCCGCAAGTACCGCCTGCTCATAGACTACGGTGGCCAAGGTGGTGAAACGTCCTTCGTCCTGCTCCTCCGTCAACCGCTTCAGCAGAGGATGTTCCAGGTTGATTTCCAGAATGCGCTGCGTGGAAGGAATCTCCTGACCCGCCGATTTCAGAATCCGCTGGAGATTGACTCCCATGTCGAATTCGTCAGCCACCAGGCAGGCGGGTGAATTGGTCAGGCGGCGCGAAGCCTTGACTGTTTTCACCTTGCCGTCCAGTACCTGTTGCATGCGTGCGAGCACCGGCGGCTGGTCTGCAGTGTCGTGCTCAGCCGCGGCCTTCTCTTCCTCACCCGGCAATTCGAGATTGCCGTGGAGGATGGACTTCAAGGGCGTGCCTTCGAAGTTCAGCAGGTGCTGGACCACCCATTCATCCACGGGGTCGGTCAGCAGCAGCACCTCGATGCCGCGCGCCCTGAACACCTCCAGGTGGGGGCTGGATTTGGCCGAGGCGAAATTCTCGGCGGTCAGGTAGTAGATGGCTTTCTGGCCTTCCTTCATGCGCCCGACGTAATCGGTGAGCGAGACCTTGGGAGATTCAAGATCATCGTGAGTGCTGGCGAAACGCAGCAGCTTGGCCACCCGTTCCTGGTTGGCCTGATCCTCGATGACGCCTTCTTTCAGCACCCGACCGAACATGCCCCAGAACGTGCCGAATTCCTCTTCGCCCAGACCTTCCAGCAGGCCAAGGATTTTCTTGCTGGACGCGGCGCGAATGGTGTCGATGACCTTGTTCCGTTGCAGGATCTCGCGCGAAACATTGAGCGGCAGATCGCGGGTATCCACCACGCCCCGCATGAACCGCAGGTAACGGGGCAGAATCTGCTCGGCGTCATCCATGATGAAAACACGCTGGACATAGAGCTTCACCCCATGGCGAGAGTCGCGGTCATAGAGATCGAACGGCGCACGACCGGGGATGAAAAAGAGGCTGGTGTATTCAAGCTTGCCTTCGGCCTTGGTATGGACCCAGGCCAGCGGGTCTTCAAAATCATGCGACACATGCTTGTAGAACGCCTTGTAATCCTCCTCCGGAATTTCCTGCTTGCTGCGCAACCACAGTGCAGTGGCGGAATTCACGGTCTCCCACTCGGTGCTCTTTTCATCCGTGGACGGCATGCGAATGGGCGCCGCGATATGGTCGGAATACTTCCGGATGAGCCCGCGCAGCCGCCAGTTGTCTGCGAACTCGCCTGCATCCTCCTTGAGGTGCAGCACGATCTCGGTGCCGCGCGCGGTCTGCTCGATGTCCTCGACGGTGAACTCGCCCCGCCCTTCGGAGGTCCAGCGCACGCCCGCTGATGCAGGCAGGTCGGCCCGCCGGGAGCTGACAGAGACCTTGTCCGCGACGATGAAAGCCGCATAGAAACCGACACCGAACTGCCCAATCAGCTGGGAGTCGGTCCGCGCATCCCCGCTCAGGGTGCCGAAGAATTCGCGGGTGCCCGAACGCGCGATGGTGCCGAGGTTGTTGATGACATCCTCCCGGGACATCCCCACGCCGTTGTCGCGGAGGGTTACGGTGCGTGCCTCGGCATCAAAATCGATGTCGATGGCCAGTTCCGGGTCTCCGCCATACAGGTCATGGTTGGACAGCGCATTGAAGCGCAGTTTCTCTATTGCGTCCGAAGCGTTCGAGACGAGCTCGCGCAGGAAGATTTCGCGATTGCTGTAGAGCGAATTGATGACCAGATCGAGGAGTTGCTTGACCTCGGACTGGAAACCCAGGGTTTCCGGATTGCTGACTGTCGACATGGGGATCTCTCTGCTGATGCTTGCTGGCGCGGTATGCGGCTGGCAGTGAGGATGGGGATGCAAGCCCGGCTTTTCAAGCCGTTGGCGAAGCGCGCGCCTTGCCCCGCTCCCGACGTATTTCGATAATGCACCCCGAAGGCCGGATTCTCCCGGTCTGACAGCCCACCCTGCCCCGCGGCTCCTTACCTGCGAGAGAACGAAGGAATCCATGCGATTGTCCCCCACTGGCCGCGTGGCCCTGCTCCTGCTCCTGCTCCTTGGAGTCTCCGCCTGCTCGAGACAGGCGCGGCAGGCAGACTCGGTGACCTCGGGCGCTTCCCTGACCACCCGGATCACCGCGGACGAACTCAGACAACTCGCGGCAGATGCCTACGAGGCCAGTGACTGGCCGCGC
>JBDLQR010000274.1:0-4062 GCA_039800485.1 Pseudomonadota bacterium | reverse complement strand
ATGGTCATCGACGCTGCCAAGGGCGTGGAAGACCGGACCATCAAGCTGCTCGAAATCTGCCGGATGCGGCAGACACCGATCGTCACCCTCATCAACAAGCTTGATCGGCACAGCCGGCCACCGCTCGAGTTGCTGGATGAAATCGAGAATGTGCTCAAGATCAAATGCGCACCGGTGACCTGGCCCTTGGGTTCCGGACAGCATTTCGGCGGAATCTTTCACTTCGAACAGCAGCGTGTGGTGCGTTATGCCCGCGAGGTCGATGCCAATGCGGCAGTGACCGAGGCGGAATCACTCACGCCGGAACAGGCGCAGTCGGACCCGCGGCTGGCGGAAATCTTTGCCGAGTGCCAGGAGGAGCTGGAACTGGTCGCCGAGGCGGGGACCGGGTTTTCACTGCAGGATTACCGCGCGGGCACCGTGACTCCCGTGTTCTTCGGATCCGCGCTGCAGAATTTCGGAATCCGCGAGATGCTGGATTACTTCGTCAAGATCGCCCCACCGCCCCTGGACAGGCCCGCGGCGGAACGGATGATCAAGGCTGATGAAAAGAACTTCAGCGGGTTTGTATTCAAGATCCAGGCGAACATGGATCCCCAGCATCGGGATCGCATCGCTTTTCTGCGCATCTGCTCGGGACACTTTGAGCCCGGGATGCGGTTGCGACATGTGCGGCTCGGGCGGGATGTGCAGATTTCCAACGCGCTCACTTTTTTCGCGCGTGGCCGCGAGCAGGTGCAGGATGCCTACGCCGGCGACATCATCGGCTTGCACAATCATGGCACTATCCAGTTGGGCGACACCTTCACCGCGGGTGAAAAACTCAACTTCCAGGGTATTCCGAGTTTCGCGCCCGAGCTGTTCCGACGCGTGCGTGCAGTTGATCCGATGCGCGCCAAGGCGCTCGGCAAAGGGCTGACGGAGTTGTGCGAGGAGGGTGCAGCCCAGGTGTTCAAGCTTCTTCAGGGTAATGACCTGATTCTCGGGGCCATCGGCGTGCTGCAGTTCGATGTGGTCGCCTACCGACTCAAGCATGAATACAGTGTGGACTGTGTATTCGAGCCCGTGGCCACGCAGATGGCGCGGTGGGTGACCAGCCAGAAGTCGGCTGAACTCGAAAAATTCATGCGCCAGGCAGGCAGCAACGTGGCGTTGGATGGCGGCGGGCTGCCGGCCTATCTTGCGCCCTCAAGGGTCAATCTGCAGCTGATGTCGGAGCGCTGGCCGGAGGTCGAATTCCACGCCACCCGCGAAGTGAGCCTGAGGCGGGAGGATGAGGCGATTCTCTGATCGCCTCTCCTCGGTCTTTTCATCGAGCGTCAGACGCCGGGTTGCTCCTCGCGCGGTGATGGAGCCGCCTCGGCCAGCGATGCCACCGGCGGGGCGATGGGGAGGGACGGGGCAGCTGGGGCGGGGGCTTCTTCACGCCCCATGGCCACAGACGCTGCCTGCGGCATTTCGCGCGCCGGCAACCCGGACTCTGCGGCTGCAAAAGCTGCGGTGTCCACTGGACTTGCTGATCCGGACCTGTCGGGTACTGAGCGCTCCGTGTCTCCACCACCCACGGCGACAGGCGCCCCTTGCTCGCGAGGCAGGTCTGGCTGGAACGCCTCGCGTCGGGTCTCCATGCCGGTGGAATCGGAGGACGTCGTCACAGGGTCCTGGATGGGCAGCAGGCTGTGCTGAGTCGGGGATTCCCGGGTGACGTCGGTTCCAGTCGCACCCTGTTCGGTACGCTGCTCGGTGCCTCGTGGTTGACGCTCGCGGCGTCGACCCTCTCCGCGTTCCTGACGCTCACCGCCGCTCCGGCGACCACTCTGAGCGTCACCACCCTCAGCCTGGGACTGCTGTCCCTGGCGTTGATCAGTTCGTCTGCCCTGCTCCTCACCGCGCCCACGGCCCTCACCACCGCGCCGCGAGCGCGACTGCTGGTTTTGCGACGAGGACTGGTTCTGGCTGGAGGACTGACCGCTGCTGCGACGCCCATCGCGACGGCCGTCGCCGCGGCTGGATTGGGCGGAAGGTTCGGCGGCGGAACCACCCCGTCGCTGGCTGCCGGACTGGCTCCGCTGGTCACGCGCGGTATTGCGCGGCGCAGCTGACTGGGTCGTCGCGTTACCTGCGTCGTCATCGCCAAAGATGGCCGACAGGAAACGTTTGAACAGTCCCTTGCCGCCATTCTGGACAGGCGCCGCGGCTTCTGGCGGCGGGCTCGGGTTGGCGGCCGGAGCGCTGCGCACGATGTCGCGCACGGCGGCCTGCTGCTGGCGTGGCTGTTCCTTGCGGTTGAAATCGTAGGCGGGCGCGTCATCCGCTTCTTCCACCAGCTGGTGACTCTCGCCCACGTCACGGCGCGCCAGGTCCTGTTCCCGAATCCGCTGCACATTGAAATGAGGCGTTTCCAGATTCGGGTTGGGGATGATCAGCAGTTCGACCTCCTGCTGCTGCTCGATACGCGCCACTTCCCGGCGCTTCTCGTTGAACAGGAAGGCCGCGACGTCCACAGGCACCTGGGCCACGACTTTCGCGGTCGAATCCTTCATGGATTCCTCTTCCAGCACGCGCAGCACCGAGAGCCCGGTCGGACGCAGGCTGCGGATGGTGCCGACACCATCGCAGCGGGGGCAGATCTCGTGACTGAATTCCGCCAGCGAGGGTCGCAGGCGCTGGCGGGACATCTCGAGCAGCCCGAAGCGCGAGATCCGGCCGATCTGCACCCGGGCCCGATCCATCTTCACGCAATCCCGCAGCTTGTTCTCCACTGCGCGCTGGTTCTTGGCGGCCATCATGTCGATGAAATCAACCACCACCAGGCCGCCGAGGTCCCGCAGCCTGAGCTGGGTCGCGATTTCCTCTGCTGCTTCGAGATTGGTCAGCAGGGCGGTTTCCTCGATGTCTCCGCCATGCGTTGCCCGTGCGGAGTTGATATCGATGGTGATCAGTGCCTCGGTGGGCTCGATCACGATGGCGCCACCGCTGGGCAGGCGCACCTCGCGGCTGAAAGCCGTCTCGATCTGGCTCTCTATCTGATAACGGGTAAAGAGCGGGACGCTGTCCTTGTAGAGCTTGAGCTTGCCGAGATTGCCGGGCATGACCTGCTGCATGAAGTCCTGCGCGGTCTCGTAGAGCTTGGGGTCATCGACCAGGATTTCCGCGATGTCACTGCGCAGGTAGTCGCGGATGGCGCGGATGATGACGTTCTGATCCTGATAGATCAGGAAAGGGGCCTTGCGGGTGCGGGAGGCTTCGTCAATGGCAGACCAGAGCTGGAGAAGATAGTCGAGATCCCACTGCAGCTCTTCACTGGTCTTGCCAATGCCTGCGGTGCGCAGGATGAGTCCCATGTCCTCCGGAATCGTGAGGGCCGACATGGCCTCCTTGGCCTCATCCCGGGCTTCACCCTCGATCTGGCGCGACACACCCCCGGCCTTGGGATTGTTCGGCATGGCGACAAGGTAGCGGCCAGCCAGGGAGATGAAGGTGGTCAGCGCGGCACCCTTGTTGCCACGTTCCTCCTTCTCGACCTGGACGATGAGCTCCTGACCTTCGTCCAGCACCTCGCGGATATTCACCTTGCCGCTGGTCTTGGATTTGTCCTTGAACAGCGTTCGGGACACCTCCTTCAAGGGCAGGAAACCATGGCGCTCGGCGCCATAGTCCACAAACGCAGCTTCGAGGCTGGGCTCCAGGCGCATGATGCGCGCCTTGTAGATGTTGGACTTCTTCTGCTCCTTGCCGGTGGCCTCGATATCGAGGTCGTAAAGCTTCTGGCCGTCCACCAGCGCGACACGCAACTCTTCTGGTTGAGTTGCGTTGATCAGCATTCTCTTCATCGAACTGAAATTCCCTGGCTGAGCGCCCGTGCCGCAGGAGGGGACCTACGTTGATCGCTGTGCTCGATCCCGGCACTATCGCGCGCTCGGGCGCGGTGGCGGACGCTTGTTCATTTAAGTGGCGCCGGACTCGCGTTTGCGCGGCAGCGCCGTACTTCCCATCGGCCTCGATGCGAGATCGAGTGGCAGGCGTGCTCGTCCACGGGGTGGGGGTGACGTGCAGTAACCT
>JBDLQR010000273.1:0-4814 GCA_039800485.1 Pseudomonadota bacterium | reverse complement strand
AGCGCCGAGACCACGCTCATCGTGCCCTTCTTCAAGCAGCTTGCGGTCGACCTCGGCTGGGTCTACCTCATCACCACCTACTTCGTGGTGGTGGGGAGCAGCAATGCTGTCAACCTCACCGACGGGCTGGACGGGCTTGCCATCATGCCGACCGTACTCATCGCCGCGGCATTCGTGGTGTTTGCGTATGTGACCGGTAACGTGAAGTTCTCTGCCTATCTCGGCGTGCCCTATGTGGTCGGGGTGGGAGAGTTGTGCGTCTTCTGTGGCGCCATCGTGGGGGCAGGGCTCGGCTTCCTCTGGTTCAACACCTATCCCGCACAAGTCTTCATGGGTGATATCGGAGCGCTCGCGCTGGGCGCGGCCCTGGGTATCGTGGCGGTGATGGTGCGGCAGGAACTGGTGCTTCTCGTGATGGGGGGCGTGTTTGTGCTGGAAACCGTCTCCGTGATTCTGCAGGTGGCCTCTTTCAAGCTCACGGGCCGGCGAATCTTCCGCATGGCGCCCATTCATCATCACTTCGAGCTCAAAGGCTGGCCGGAACCGCGTGTCATCGTCCGGTTCTGGATCATCTCGGTGATTCTGGTCCTCGTCGGCCTTGCCACCCTCAAGATTCGATGAGCGCACAATCGATCATGCCTGACCCTTCGTCGACACCCGCTGTCGCTTCTGCACCCGAAACAGCCGGACGCTGGCTGGTCTTTGGCATGGGCAAGACAGGCCTGTCCTGTGCGCGTTTCCTGGCCCGGGAGGGCCGCTCGGTGAGAGTGATCGATACCCGCGCGACCCCCCCTTTGCGCGCCGAGATCGAAGCGCTGCCCGGCGTGGAATGCCAGGCAGGCGAGCCTGGCATCGCCATGCTGGAGGATGTGGATGCAGTCGTGGTCAGCCCCGGCATTGCGCTCAATCATCCCTTGATCATCGCCGCCAATCAGGCCGGTCTGCCGGTCTTTGGTGACATCGAGCTCTTCGCGCGGGTGGCACCAGCGCCCTACGTGGCTGTTACCGGCTCGAACGGCAAGAGCACCGTCACCACACTGGTGGCTGAAATCATTGCGGCAGATCGCCAGCGCGTTAAAGCCGGGGCCAATCTCGGCACGCCGGCACTCGATCTGCTCGACCCTCCGGCACCTGCCTGGTACGTACTGGAGCTGTCGAGCTTCCAGCTCGAGTTGACCGAGAGCCTTGCGCCGGCAGTCGCCTGCATCCTCAATCTGTCCCCTGACCACCTCGACCGGCATGGCAGCTTCGAGGCCTATCGCGCGGCGAAGGCGCATATCCTCACGCACGCCCACGCGGCTGTGCTCAATGCGGATGACCCGGCCGTGGCCTGCCTTGCACCACGGGATATCCCCATCCGATGGGTTTCGCTGCGCGGCCCGCGACCGGGCACCTACTCCATCGGCTTGCATGAAGGACAGCGCTACTTCATGCACGGCGAAGAAGAGCTGTTCCCCACGGCGCTGTTGCGCCTCAAGGGCGAGCACAATGAGTTCAACGCCTTGGCCGCAATTGCCATGACGGATGCCATCGGTGTGTCCCGTGCAGCGCAGAGGGCTGTGCTCGCCAGCTTCGAGGGACTCCCACATCGGTGCAGGCTGGTCCTGGAAGAGGGCGGGGTTGCCTGGTTCAACGACTCCAAGGGCACCAACGTCGGAGCCTCGGCGGCGGCGATTGCCGGCATCTTCGCGGATCGCCGCGGCGTTCTCATCGCAGGAGGCCAAGGCAAGGGTGCGGATTTCGCACCCTTGCGGGAAGCACTGGTCTCCCGTGTGCATACCGTGGTGTTGATTGGCGAGGATGCGCCGCTGATCGCGGCCGCGCTCGGAGATGCGGCCGGTATCGTGCATGCCACCACACTTGAGGAAGCCGTCAGGAAAGCCAAGGCGGCTGCCCAGCCGGGGGACGCGGTACTGCTCTCGCCCGCCTGCGCGAGTCTCGACATGTTCGACAATTACGAAGCCCGTGGCCGTCTTTTCGAGGCTGCGGTGAAGGAGCTTGCAGAGGCATGAATCAGGCCGTTGCCCTGACCTTGAACCGCGGACCCAGGTTTTCCGATCGCTATCTCTACGACCCATGGCTCATCGCGATCACCGCGACGATCGTGTGCCTGGGTCTCGTGATGGTGGCATCCGCCTCGATCGCAATCGCGGCACGCAACGGCGGTGACCCGTATCACTTTCTGTGGCGACAGGGCGCGGCGCTCGCCCTGGGTTCTGCCGCCGGTTTCGTCGCGCTGAAGATTCCTCTGGCACTGGTCGAGCGCATCAGTGGAGTCCTGATTCTCGTAGCCTTCCTCATGCTGGTGCTGGTGCTGGTGCCGGGAGTCGGACGTGAAGTGAATGGCGCCATGCGCTGGGTGATGCTGGGCCCGCTGACTTTGCAGGCCTCTGAACCCACCAAGCTGGCGGTGATTCTCTACATCGCCGGCTTCCTGGTGCGTCATGAAGTACAGGTGCGAACCCAGCTCAGTGGTTTCCTCAAGCCCATGGCCGTCGTCACCTTGCTCGCAGGCCTGCTGCTGCTGGAACCGGACTTCGGAGCAGCTGTGGTCATCCTCGCCACGGTGCTCGGCATGCTGTTCCTGGGGGGCATCCCCTTCATACGCTTCACCTTGTGGGGCGCGCTCGCAGCTTCCGCACTCGCCTCGATGGTGTTTGCCGCGCCCTATCGCATGCAACGTCTCATGACATTCCGCGACCCCTGGTCCGACCCGTACAATACCGGTTTCCAGCTGAGCCAGGCGCTGATCGCGTTCGGGCGCGGCGAGTGGTGGGGCGTAGGCCTCGGTAACAGCGTCCAGAAACTCTTCTATCTGCCGGAAGTGCACACCGATTTCATTTTTGCCGTGATCGGCGAGGAGCTTGGTCTGTTTGGTGCCTGTACAGTGATTGCACTGTTCTTCCTGCTCCTGATGCGCGTGCTGCACATCGGAGGGCGCGCTGCGGCAAACAACCAGCGTTTCGCGGCCAATGTCGCCTATGGTGTCGGGCTGCTGATTGCAGTCGAAGCCTTCATCAACATCGGGGTGAATCTCGGCATCCTGCCGACCAAGGGACTGACCTTGCCCATGATCAGCTACGGCAGCAACAGCATGGTCATGCTGTGCGTGGCCATTGCACTCGTGCTGCGTGTGTCTTTCGAAACCCAGGCAGCGACCCGGCGCAATCCCACGGGATTTCCGGTGCCGCTGCCGTGAGCACTGGGCAGGTTCTGATTCTCGCAGGCGGCACGGGAGGGCACATCTTCCCTGCATTGGCCGTCGCCCACGCCCTGCGGCAAGAGGGGATTGCGCCTTGCTGGATGGGCGCCGCCCACGGCATGGAGGAGCGGCTCGTGCCAGCGCACGGCATTCCGCTTTCGCTCATCAAGATCAGGGGTGTGCGGGGCAAAGGTTGGATGCAGCAACTGCTCGCTCCCTTCGTCATCCTGCGTGCCACCCTGGCCGCCATCCGCGTGATTCGCAGACTACGGCCGGGCGTGGTGCTCGGCATGGGCGGTTTCGTGAGCGGTCCGGGTGGCCTCGCCGCCTGGCTGTGTCGCAGGCCGCTCATCATCCACGAACAGAATGCGCTGCCCGGAGTCACCAATCGGCTGCTCGCGCACCTCGCAAGCCGTGTGCTGTGTGCGTATCCCGCGGCTTTTCCGCCCGATGCGAAAGTCCATGTCACCGGTAACCCGGTTCGTCAGGAGATAGTGGCAATCCCTGACTCTGCCGCGCGTCCGGTGCATACCGGGCCCGTGCGTGTCCTGGTGCTGGGCGGTAGCCTCGGCGCGCGCAGCCTGAATCGCGCCGTGCCGGAGGCCCTGGCCGGTTTCGCTGGCTTGTCATGCCTCGAGATCCTGCATCAGACCGGCGAGCAGGATGCCGCGGCGGTTACCGCCCGCTATCGGGAACTCGCCTGTGAAGCGCGGGTCGTGCCCTTCATTGCCGGGATGGCCGAAGCTTATGCTTGGGCAGATTGCGTGATCTGTCGGGCGGGTGCGCTGACTCTCGCCGAGATTTGCGCAGTCGGTCTGCCCTCGGTACTCGTGCCCTTTCCTCACGCCGTGGATGATCACCAGACCCTCAATGCCCGTCACCTCAGTGACAACGCGGCAGCCGTTCTGCTGCGGGATGCAGAGCTTTCTCCCGAGACCCTGGTTGCGGCCCTGCGTCCGCTCATCCAGGACCCGGTGCACAGACAGGCCATGGCCGCCCGCGCCCGCGCGCTTGGCAAGCCCCGGGCAACCGCAGACGTTGTACAACACTGTCTGGAGCTGATGCCTCGTGCGGCCTGATCAATTGCCGATGCACAACGTCAGGCGCATCCACTTCGTGGGCGTGGGCGGTTCTGGCATGAGCGGGTTGGCTGAGGTTTTCCACAACCTCGGTTATTGCATCTCGGGTTCCGATCTTGCCCGGAACCAGATGACTTCACATCTGCAGGCCTTGGGCGTCCGGGTGGACATCGGGCACCGCCAGGAAAACGTCAGCGATGCAGATGTGGTCGTTTTTTCCAGTGCGGTCGCCCCGGATAATCCCGAACTCCAGGCTGCGCGTGCGCGGCGCGTGCCCATCGTGCCGCGTGCAGAGATGCTGGCCGAGCTCATGCGCTTCCGGCGCGGGATCGCGGTGGCTGGCACGCACGGCAAGACCACTACCACCAGTCTCGTTGCAAGCGTGCTGCGCGAGGGCGGTCTTGATCCCACGTTCGTCATCGGTGGCTTGCTGCGCAGTGCCGGATCGCACGCGAAGCTCGGGGAAGGACATTACCTGGTGGCCGAGGCAGACGAGAGTGATGCCTCCTTCCTCTTGCTGAACCCGTTGCTGG
>JBDLQR010000272.1:0-7035 GCA_039800485.1 Pseudomonadota bacterium | reverse complement strand
CCCTCAGCATCGCCTGACCACGGTGCTCAATCAAGTGAGCGCGCCTTTTAACACCTGAAGCACTTCTGGTGTTCTGTTCCGGTACAACAGGGCAGGAAGCCCTCATGGCCCAGGGCTCAGGGGGAGGCTGTCGGGCTGTCGGGAGGCTGCCTATACTTGGGTCCCTTGCAGATATGTCTGCAGTACTGAGCATCCAGCGCGAGAAAAAGCCATGGCCATGACTGAACCTGCCGAACTAGCGAGCTTGCTGGACGACCGCCCCGAGGCTGGGGCGTTCCGTGTTCTGCCTGAGGCATTCACGGATGCGACGCTCTTCGATCTGGAGATGACGCACATCTTCGAGTCCACCTGGGTCTTTGTCGGGCTGGAGAGCGAGGTAGCCAAGCCGCACGACTTTGTGACCACCCGCGTCGGACGTGTACCAGTGCTGCTCACCCGCGATGGGGACGGCACGCTCAAAGCTTTTCTCAACAGTTGCCGTCACCGCGGCACGCTCCTGTGTCCACTGCGGCGGGGCAATCAGCGGGTGCATGTCTGCCATTACCACGGCTGGGCTTACGACAGCGGCGGGCGCAATACGGCACTCACGTGGCAGGCAGATGGGCAATACCCTGCGGCGTTCGGCGTGGATGATCACAACCTCGTGCCTGTGGCCCGTGTGGCCAGCTATCGCGGCTTCATCTTCGTGAGCCTGTCGGCAGCAGTGTCAAGCCTCGAGGAACATCTGGGTGAGGCCCGGGTGTTTCTGGATCTGGTTGCAGACCAGGCGCCGCAAGGGCTGGAATTCGTGCCCGGAGGGGTGAGCTACACCTTCGACGGCAACTGGAAACTGCAGTTCGAGAACGGACTCGACTACTACCATTTCGTGTCCACGCATGTGTCCTTCATCCAGATTCTCCGCCAGCGCGCGGCGCAGGAAGCAGAGCAGGGGCTCACGCCGCAGTGGGGGCGCGAGTTCACTGAGACCGAGCCAGAGGCCGAGGGCACCTTCAGTTTTCCTCACGGCCATGCGGTGACCTGGTCCGTCGGCATCGCCGGCCAGGGCGCCGAGCGGCGACCGCTGCCCCGCGATCCCGCACGCCTCGCGGAATTGCGGCAGAAGCTGGGAGATACGCGCCTCAAATGGATGTTGCGCCAGCGCAATCTCACCTTGTTCCCCAATCTCCAGATCGTCGACATCCAGTCACTGCAGCTGCGCCTCTGGCAGCCGCTGTCGGTAGACCGCACCCGCATGGTGTCGTGGTGTCTTGCGCCCATCGGGGAGAATGCCGAGGCGCGCCGCTACCGCATCCGCCAGTACGAGGAATTCTTCAATCCCAGTGGCTTGGCGACGTCTGATGACAACGTGATGTACGCCTATTGTCAGGAGGGCTATGTCGCAGGCACCCGCAACCGGATACGTAACCAAGGGCACCTGCGGGGCATGGGGCAGGGCCTCACGCCGCCACGTGATCACGCCGCCGAGTTGGGTCTCAAGTCCGCGACTGCGGCTTACGGCACGGCGCAGTTCGGGGACGAGACCTGCATCCAGGCGGGTTACCGGGAATGGATGCGCCTGTTGTTGAAAGGGGTGTCATGAATCCCGAATCCACCGCACGGGAGATAACGGAATCCCTGCTCATACTGGAGGGGCGCTTGCTTGATACCCGGGACTGGTCGGGCTGGCTCCAGCTCTACAGGCCGGACACCGTGTACTGGGTACCCGCCTGGCGGGATGAGGATACCCAGGTGTCTGATCCGGACACCGAAGTCTCGCTCATCTACCACGCGGGGCGCTGGGGCCTCGAAGAGCGCGTGGTGAGGATTCGCTCACGCCAGACGGTGACCGCACTGCCGCTGCCGCGGACCACCCATTTTGTGAGCAATGTTGAAGCCGCATTCAGCGGCCCGGACAGGATCGAGGCGCGGGCCAACTGGATGGTGCAGATCTACCAACCACGGACGACCGGGCAGCATGTACACCATGGGAGTTGCGAACTCGTGCTGGTGCGTGGAGAGGGCGAAACGTGGCGGATTGCCGCAAAGACCATCCGCCTCGTCAACGATTGCGTGAACGCGGTGCTCGACTTCTACCTGCTCTGATTCAGAGGGTGAAAGCGTTCTTCAGATAGGGGATGACTTCGCTGTCCGGGAGATTGCCGAGATCCTTGTCGAGTGAGCGGTCTGCGGCGGCGGCGGTGAAGGCGTCCATGGCATCACGCAACTTGCCGAGCATGCGAGGATCTGCCACCAGAATGATCCGGTCACAGGCCTTGGCCTCCCGTCCCGCGCGAAGCTTGGCGACCAGTGATTTGGCGAAAGTCTCCGCCAGGTGATCGGTCGCGGAGTGCTCGGTCTCAAGGGCATGCCGATGGCTGCCTTGGCTGTCGAAAGAGCGACCGCCGGCATCCGCATCCAGATCGTGGTTGCGAAGCCTGCCCTCAGGGTGCGCGATGGACTCCACCAGCGTCAGGGCCTGATGGGGCGCGGTCTGCGCGAAGATGCGCGCGCCGGCGCGGTGAGCCACGAGGATCCAGGTGCGTTGGGTCATGTAGTCCTGCCTTTCTTGGCATGTGATATCCGGCGACCATGCTCGCATATTGCGAGCCACTTGCAGTGATCCATGTCACTGGAGCTGCCTCAGGTCCCGCACTGCCGCATCTGCCCGTGGCCCGCACGTTCAACTCGCTGATGCCTCGCGCTGGTAGTCGCGTTGCTCGGCCGCAAATTGGATGAAGTAATCCAGCGAACCCGGATTCATCATCGCATCGCGGCTGGCGGCTTTGGCCACCTCAAAACCCATCAGTATTTTGCGCACCGGCACTTCCAGCTTCTTGCCGGTAAGCGTGTAGGGGATTTCTTCCACGGCGTAGAGCCGATCAGGCACATGCCGAGGCGAGGCCTCCCGGCGCAGGGTCTCGGCCACTTTTGCAGTGAGCGCATCATCCAGCACCGCGCCCGGTGCCAACTTCACGAACATGGGCATGAAGAAGCGACCGCCTTCCAGATCGAGGTTCACGATGAGACTGTCGGCAATTTCCGGTAGTGCTTCCACCGCACGATAGATTTCTGCCGTGCCTATGCGCACGCCGTAGCGATTGAGGGTGGAATCGGAACGCCCGGAGATGAAACAGCCGCCGCGCGCGTTGACGCGGAAAAAGTCGCCATGACGCCACATGCCGGGATAGTCGGTGAAATAGGAGTCCCGGTAGCGCGCGCCATCCGGGTCGTTCCAGAAATAAAGCGGCATGGAGGGCATGGGCTGACGCACCACGAGTTCTCCCACCTCGTCGACCAGTACCCGACCGGCGTCATCGAGGGCTTCCACATCCACGCCCAGCGCCCGGCACTGGATTTCCCCCGCATACACCGGGCGCAGACAGGTGCCGGTCACGAAGGCTGCCGAAATGTCCGTGCCCCCGCTCTGCGAGGTGACCCACAAGTCGGATTTGACGTTCTCATAGAGCCAGGCCATGGATTCGCAGGTCACGGGCGAGCCTGTGAGCAGGATTCCTTCCAGTGGGGCATAGTCGTAGCGCGCCTTGGGCACCACGTCATTCTTCTGCATCATGCTCACGTAGGTGGGGCTGGCGCCAAAGAGTGTGGCGCCACTTTCCGCTGCCAGGCGCCACAGGATATCGGTCTCCGGTTGCGAGGGATGTCCGTCGTAGATCATGGGTATGGCCCCAACCATCAATGCGCTGACCAGGATGTTCCACATGATCCAGCCCGACGTGGTGTAGAAGAACATGCAGCTGCCGGGGCGCAGGTTGCAGTGCAGGGACAGTGATTTGTGCATCTCCAGGATGATCCCGCCATGCCCGTGCACGATGGCCTTGGGCAGCCCTGTGGTGCCTGATGAATAGACGATCCAGAGGGGGTGATCGAAAGGCAGCTGCGCAAAGCTGAGCGCCGGAGCGATCTCACCACCCAGCAGCGTATGCCAGTCATGTGCGGACGGCACCGGTGGTGTGCTCTCTTCCTGCAGATACCGGATGGAGATCACCTGCTGGAGTGAGGGCAGGGCCTCGATGATCTGCCGGGCCTCTTCACGGCGATCGAACGCCTTGCCACCGTAGCGGTAACCATCCACGCAAATCATCACCTTGGGAGCTATCTGCTGGAAGCGGTCGAGCACGCTACGCACGCCGAAGTCCGTGGAGCAGCTCGACCAGACCGCGCCCACGCTGGCACAGGCCAGAAAGGCCACCAATGTCTGCGGGATGTTCGGCATGAAGGCAACCACCCGATCGCCCGGCACCACACCAAAGTCGCGCAGGCGCGCTGCGAGGCGTGCCACGTCCCCGGCAAGGCTGTCCCAGGTAATTTCCTGCAGCGGTTGATGTTCGCTCGCAAAGCGCAGGGCAGTCTGCTTGGTCTGTGCGTGTCGGAGCATATGCTCCGCATAGTTCAGACGCGCGCCTGGGAACCACTCCGCGCCAGGCATCTCGCGATGTCCCAGTGCGCGCAAGGTGGGACTGCTCGAGCGGATGTCGAAGAACTCCCAGACGGCAGTCCAGAATCCCTCCAGATCACGCACTGACCAGGCATGCAGGGCGTCGTAATCGGTAAAGGTGAGCTGGCGTTCGCGCTTCAGCCAGCGCATGAAACGGGTGAGTTCAGCTTCATCGAGACGCGCTGGACCGGGTGTCCAGAGCAGTTCGCCTTCAAGCGGCATGGGCAGATTCCTGTGCTGTCTGTGGGATGCCGCGGCCTGCATCAGTCTCAGCCAGCGACGCGATAGAGTGTGCGGGAATTCTACGCATGAAAAAGCAGCCGGGCATCGGCTGCGCCGATCAGCGGGCGCGAGTTATCATCCGGGGCACCTTCAAGTGAACAACCCGAAAGCCTCGCCATGCCGAATACCGCCATCCACAGGGTACTCATCGCCAATCGCGGTGAGATAGCGCTCCGTATCGCAGCCACTGTGCAGGATCTTGCAATGGTGCCTGTCTGCGTGGCGGGTGAGGATGACCGGGATTCAGCGCACTGGTTGCGGGCAGCGTCGCGGCAGGGGCTTCCCGGCCGGGGGGCTGCTGCGTATCTCGATGTGCCGGCGATGATTGCAGCGGCCCAGGCGGCAGATTGTGATGCGGTACATCCGGGCTACGGATTCCTGTCCGAGAATGCCGGGTTCGCCGAAGCGGTCGAAGCGGCAGGACTGATTTTCGTGGGGCCGACGCCCACGCAACTGCAGATGTTTGGTGACAAGATTTCGGCCCGCGCACTGGCAGCGGCGCAGCGTGTGCCGGTACTGGAAGGCTCTGCTGCCCTGCCGGATGTCGCTGCCCTGAAGGTTTTCCTCTCAGCCCTCGGTGAGGAGGGCAGTGCTGTCATCAAGGCTGCCGCAGGCGGTGGCGGTCGTGGCATGCAGGTGCTGATGCCACAGGTCGACAAAGCCGCAGCCTTCGCACGCTGCAGTGCCGAGGCCTTGGCGGCGTTCGGCGACGGCACTCTTTATGCTGAGCGTTTCGTGCCGGATGCGCGGCATGTGGAGGTCCAGATCCTGGGGGATGGGCGCGGGAACGTGGTGCATCTCTGGGAGCGCGATTGCAGTCTTCAGCGGCGCCACCAGAAACTCATCGAGATTGCTCCGGCGCCGGCTCTCGATCCCGGGCTGCGCAGTAGCTTGCTGGACGCGGCCTGCCGGATGGCGGCATCCGTGCAGTATCGAGGCCTTGGTACCTTTGAATTTCTGGTCGATGCCAGGGCCGGACGTTACTGGTTCATCGAGGCGAATCCACGCTTGCAGGTGGAGCACACGATCACCGAAGAAATTCTCGGGTTGGATCTGGTCGCGCTCCAGTTCGGGATTGCGCGCGGCGAGACGCTGGGGGCACTCGGCCTTGCCAACCCCCCGCCTGCGCCGAATGCGATTGCCATCCAGATCCGCATCAATGCGGAGACCCTGAACAGCGACGGCAGCGCACGCCCCTCGGGCGGTGTACTGCAGATCTTCGAGCCGGCGAGCGGCCCCGGGGTGCGAGTGGACAGTGGGGTCTACGGCGGATATGCCTCCAATCCCGCCTTTGATTCCCTGCTCGCCAAGCTCATCGTGCGCACGCCCGGGCTCGAGTTGGCCAGAGCATGCGAACGCGCTGCGGCAGCAGCAGCTGCCTGTCGCGTGGAAGGAATCAAGACCAGCCTGCCGCTCGCGCGCGCCATTCTCACGCATCCCGATGTGCAGGCCATGAACATCTCCACGCGCTTTCTGGAGGTGCACGCCGGGGCCTTGCTCGAAACCACGGCGAGTCTCATCGCAGCCCATGAGCTGCCGCAGGCTGCGCCAAGTGCGCCGCGTGCGGAGGGAGCACACGAAATTCCGGTCGGTACCGTGGCTCTCCGCGCGCCGCTGCGCGGGAGCGTGGTGCGCCTGACAGTCGCTCCGGGCGCCATGGTGGCGCAGGGCGAGACGGTCGCGGTGATCGAAGCCATGAAGATGCATCACCATGTGGAAGCCCCGGTGGCCGGGATACTGGTTGCATTCACGGCTGCAACCGGCGAAACACTCGCGGAAGACGCGCCCGTCTGCTTCATCCGCGCACAGGAAGGAGAGGGCGCCGCGCTCGACATGGGTGCCGCACTGGACCCTGCTGCACATCGCGCGGATCTCGCCGAGGTGGAGGCCTTGCATGCGCTGGGGCTCGATGCCCAACGCCCTGAGGCCGTGGCCCGCCGGCGCCGCAATGGCCAGCGCACGGCGCGAGAGAATGTCGCGGCGCTGTGTGACCCGGACAGCTTCATGGAATACGGCGCCTTGATGGTGGCAGCACAGCGTCGCCGTCGCTCACTGGATGATCTGCGGCGTAATACCCCAGCGGATGGCCTGGTGGCTGGCATCGGCACCATCAATGCCTCGCTCTTTGGAGCAGAGACGACACGTTGTGCGGTGCTGGCTTACGACTACACCGTGCTGGCAGGCACCCAGGGTGCGATGAACCACAAGAAGAAGGACAGACTCTTCGAGCTGGCGCAGGAGTGGTCGCTGCCGGTGGTGTTCTTCACTGAGGGTGGTGGCGGACGTCCGGGGGATGTCGATGTGGATGACATCATCGG
>JBDLQR010000271.1:0-12573 GCA_039800485.1 Pseudomonadota bacterium | reverse complement strand
CCCGCGCGCGCCCGTCGGTGGCTTCCAGCGTGAAATTCATGGCGTCACCCACATGGCGTCCCCGTAGGAGAAAAAGCGGTATCGGCTTGCCACCGCGTGGCGGTAGGCCGCCATCACCTGTTCGTGTCCTGCGAAGGCACTCACCAGCATCAGCAGCGTCGATTCCGGGAGGTGGAAATTGGTCAGCAGGGCGTCCACCACGCGAAAGCGGTAACCCGGGGTGATGAACAGGCGGGTATCGCCCACGCAGGGCTCGAGCGCGCCACTCTGCGCCGCCGTCTCCAGCGCGCGCACTGCTGTCGTTCCGATGGCAATCACGCGCCCCCCGCGTGCACGCGCCTCATTCACCGCAGCCACTGTCTCGGTGGAGACCTCGAGCCATTCGGCGTGCATGTGATGCTCTTCGATGCGCTCGCTGCGCAAAGGCTGGAAGGTCCCTGCCCCCACATGCAAGGTGACAGTGGTGCGCAGCACCCCCCGGGCGTCGAGTGCAGCCAGCAGGGCTTCATCAAAATGCAGACCGGCAGTGGGTGCGGCAACCGCACCGGGACGTCGGGCGAAGACGGTCTGGTAGCGGCTGCGGTCCTCAGGTTCATCGGCGCGACTGATGTAGGGTGGCAACGGCATGTGACCACAGGCTTCCAGCAGGGCCGCCAGCCCTTCGCCGGCCACGGCTTCCAGCAGGTAGAGTCCATCGTCGCGTTTTTCGCGCACCATCAGGCTGCCACCCCCCTCAACCAGCAAGGCCGTGCCGGGCTTGGGTGCCTTGCTTGCACGCACATGGGCCAACGCGAAGTGGGAAGAAATCATCCGCTCCACCAGCAGTTCGAAGCGTCCGCCACTCTGCTTGCGGCCATGCAGGCGCGCCGGCACCACCCGGGTATCGTTCATCACCATGAGATCGCCCGGCTGCATCAGTTCGGGCAGATCCCGGATGGCACGGTCGGCAAGCGCCCCGGTGCGCCCGTCGAGCGTGAGCAGACGTGAGGCCGAACGCTCGGGCAAGGGGTGCTGGGCGATGAGTGACTGGGGAAGGTCGTAGTGGAAATCAGACTTCTGCATGCGCTTCGTGGCAGGACCGGCAGCGTGCCGGTCCTTGCTTCATCATTTCGGGAGTAGCCCCCGCAGGGAGGGTTTCACTATACTGCGCCTTCCTGCCGGGATGGCGGAATTGGTAGACGCGCTGGACTCAAAATCCAGTATGGGAAACCATGTGTGGGTTCGAGTCCCACCCCCGGCACCATCTGTTGGCTCTTGCTGCCACTGCTCGCGACTGCCAGCCGAACCATTCGGCCAGCTTGTCGGTATCCGGTCTCCCGTTCAGGGATGCGGACCCCACGGCGCCGCAGTCAGCAATTTCACTTCCTGCGCGACGAGCAGCGGCCTGAACTTCGCCGCAAAACCCTCGATGAACTCCTGATTGGCGTAGAGCGCTGCCCAGTGCGCGCGGCGATCGGCGTCATCCTCGAACTTCCAGAGATGCACCAGCTGGTTGAGGGTGCCCGTGTCGGCCTGGAAGTAGCCAACGAGCTTGCGGTCCAGCCCCGCCCGCTGCAGCGCCGGGAAACCCAGTTCGGTATAAAGCTTCACCGCCTCGCCCATCTTGCCAACCTGCAGGGTATAGGTCCGCATCTCGTAGAGTTTCATCCCGGTCTCCTGTGCATGCGCTGCTTGATTACCGAATCATCGCACAGGATTCAGTCCGAGGTGTCGGGACGCTCACTGCGCAGGCGTTTCAGGCTCGCATGCCGTGACTTGCCTGCCAATCGCCGCTCCTGTGCGCCGCGTGTCGGCCGCGTGGCCTTGCGCTCCTTAGGGACGATGCTCGCCGCCAGCAGCAACTCCACCAGGCGGGCCAGGGCATCCTCACGGTTCTGCTCCTGGCTGCGATGGCGCTGCGCCTTGATGATGAGCACGCCTTCACGCGAGATGCGATGGTCACGCCGCGCACACAGCCGGGCCTTCCAGGTCTCCGGCAACGAGGAGGCGATGATGTCGAAGCGCAGATGAATGGCGCTGGAGACCTTGTTGACGTTCTGTCCGCCGGCGCCTTGTGCGCGCACTGCCTCCCAGGTGATCTCGCTCTCGGGCAAAGCCACGCGGGGCGTAATCCTGATCAGCGCCATTTGCAAACCTCCCCCCGTTACGCCGGCTGGTGTGAAAGCGCCCGGGTGTTTAAGGTGACACTCTTTCGTTCGCGAGCCCGGGATCGTGCAGACCACTCAAGCCCCACCGCGGCTCCTGCTCGCCCCCATGGAGGGCTTGCTCGATGCCCGTCTCCGCGCGGTCGTGACCCGTGCGGCTCACTATGACTGGTGCGTGTCCGAATTCGTTCGTGTGACCGGCAGTCTTCTGCCGGCGCGGAGTTTTCTCAAGGCGGCGCCCGAATTGCGGACAGGCGCCCGCACGCTTGCAGGCACCCCGGTGCGCGTCCAGTTGCTCGGTTCCGATCCCGCCCGGCTGGCCGAGAATGCCGCGCGCCTGGTCGCACTGCAGCCAGCCGGCATCGATCTCAATTTCGGGTGCCCAGCGCCGCAGGTCAACCGTCATCGCGGCGGTGCCGTGTTGCTGGCGGAGCCGACGCTGCTCCACGACATTGCACACGCAGTCGCGAAGGCCATCGCGGGGCGCGTGCCTTTCACGGCCAAGATGCGTCTCGGCATCCGCGATCCCTCGCTCGCGACCGAGGCCGCGCGCGCCTTGGCCGAGGGCGGCGCGGAACTGCTGGTCGTGCATGCTCGCACCCGGGACGAGGCGTATCGGCCACCTGCCCACTGGACCTGGGTCGCGCGGATCGCGTCCGTGGTGAACATCCCCGTGATAGCCAACGGAGAGATCTGGTCGGTGGAGGATTACCAGCGATGCCGGTCAGAAAGCGGGCTTGCCGATGTGATGCTGGGACGTGGCGCGCTGGCTGACCCTTTCCTCGCGGCCCGAATCCGTGCTTCGCAGACAGGGCGAGAATGGGCCGGCGAGCAGGACCCGTGGCCAAGCCTGAAACTGATGATCAGCGACTACTGGCAAGCTGTGCGCGCGGAGGTTGCGCCGCGCCACGCGCCCGGACGCCTCAAGCAGTGGCTGAATCTCCTGCAGCGGAATTTTCCGGAAGCCAGCCGTCTGTTCCGCGCGATCCGCGGCGAAAACGACCCGGTCGCAGTCGATGCCATGCTGCGGGACTTCAGTGTCCCGAGCCGCGACGCGCCGACGAACCCGTGATCACCCGGAGCACAGGGACTGCCCTGCGAGCAAGGCAACCCCATGACCGGACCAGCACCTGTTCACCCTCGCAAGCCTGCAGGCCAGTTTCGGGCGACTCCTCCGGGCGCGCTGCCTTATTCAACGGCAAGCAGCTCCACGTCAAATACCAGGGTCGCATTGGGCGGAATCACGCCGCCGGCGCCGCGCGCGCCGTAACCCAGTTCGGGTGGAATGGTTAGCGTGCGCTGGCCACCGACACGCATGCCGGCCACTCCCTGGTCCCAGCCCTGGATGACCTGTCCGGCGCCGAGCATGAAACCGAAAGGCTGGCCGCGGTCGCGCGAGCTGTCGAACTTGCGGCCCTTGCTGTCGGTCGCGGCCGGGTCGTGCAACCAACCTGTGTAGTGCACGCGCACGAACTTGCCTGCCTCGGCGAGGGCGCCGGTGCCGATCTGATGGTCTACCATGATTCCTCCTGTAAAGTTGCCGCGCGATTGTGCATGAGAGTCAGGCCCGCGCCTACGTGTCGATGAATCGTGATTTGTTTGATGCTGAGCGGCACAGCGCGGAAACCCCCGCACTGCCGCCTGGCGTGACCCTGCTCACAGGCTTTGCGCTCGCTGACGCTGCGCAGTTGCTGGACGATGTGGCGCAGATGGCCGAGGTATCCCCGCCGCGACGCATGCAGACCCCGGGCGGTCACTGGACCTCGGTCAGCATGAGCAACTGCGGCGAGGTCGGTTGGGTCAGCGACAGACGGGGTTATCGCTACGAGGCGATCGACCCGTTGACCGACAAGCCGTGGCCGGCACTGCCGCCGTCCTGGCTCGCGCTGGCCGCGCACGCGGCCGAGCACAGCGGTTTCCCGGGCTTTCTGCCCGATGCCTGCCTCATCAATCACTATGCGGCAGGCACGCGCATGGGCTTGCATCAGGACCGCGACGAGCGCGATTTCTCGGCACCGATCGTGTCCGTGTCTCTCGGTCTGCCCGTCACTTTCCAATTCGGAGGCGCCACCCGGCGCGACCCGGTGGTGCGCATCCCGTTACAGCATGGCGATGTCATCGTATGGGGTGGGGTGGCGCGTCGTCACTACCACGGCGTACTGACCCTCAAGTCGGGTGTGCACCCTGCGACCGGCGAGCGGCGTATCAATCTCACCTTTCGCAAGGCACTTTGAACGCAGGGATCACTCGCCGGCGAGAATGAAACGCGCGGCCTTCTCCGCAATCATGAGGGTGGGCGCGTTGGTGTTGCCGGAGGTGATGCGCGGCATGATTGAAGCATCTGCCACCCGCAGTCCCTGCACGCCGTGCACATGCAAACGGTCATCCACCACAGCCTGCGCATCACTGCCCATGCGACAGGTGCTGACCGGATGGAAAATGGTCGTGCCCAGCTCGCGTGCCGCTTGCAGCATGGCCTCGGGGCTCGTGATCTCCGGACCGGGTTTCCATTCCGCCGGCTGATAGCGCGCCAGCGAGGACGCTGCCATGATGCGTCGGGTGTAGTGCAGCGAGTCGACCGCGACCTTCTGATCCTCGGGCGTGGAGAGATAATTGAGCCTGATTTCAGGCGCCGCCTCGGGATCAATTGAATTGATGCGCACATGGCCGCGACTGCTTGGGCGCAGATTGCAGACCGATGGCGTGATCGCCGGGAAAGGATGCAAGGGTGCACCGAAGCGATCGAGCGACAAGGGTTGCACATGCCATTCGATATTGGCTGTCGGCTGGTCCGGATCGCTGCGCGCGAAAGCTCCCAGCTGCGACGGTGGCATGGTGAGCGGGCCAGTCCGGAAGAGCAGATACTCGAGGCCCATGGTGAAACGCCCCCACAGGCTGTTCGCCCTTTCGTTGAGTGTCCGCACGCCACTGACGCGGTAAACCGTTCGAATCTGGAGATGGTCGTGCAGATTGCCGCCCACGCCCGGCAGAGCATGACGCACGGCAATACCCTGGTCCGCAAGCCACTCCGCGGGCCCGATACCGGACAGCTGCAGAATCTGCGGACTGCCGATCGCACCGCTGGCGAGAATCACTTCGCGGCGGGCCCGCACCTTCTTCATTCCACCGGCATCGCGATACAGCAGTCCGTCTACCTTGAGCGGTGCGTGTCCCGCCGCAAACTCGAGCCGATGAACCTGCGCACCGGTGCGGACTTCCAGATTGGGCCGCCCCAGGATCGGCCGCAGGAAGGCGCGCGATGCGCTCCAGCGCACGCCTCGTCGCTGGTTCATCTGGAAATATGCATTGCCGTGATTGTCACCCCGGTTGAATTCATCGATGCGGGGAATGCCGCAAGCCTCCGCCGCCTCACGCCAGGCATCCAGGATTTCCCAACTGACGCGACGTTCCTCCACACGCAGTTCGCCGCCAGCACCGTGCAGGTCATCACCGCCGTGCGCGTAGTCCTCCATGCGCTTGAAATCGGGCAGCACCTCATCCCAGCTCCAGCCGCGGTTGCCGAGCGCCGCCCAATGGTCGAAATCCTCTCGCTGACCGCGCATGTAGATCATGGCATTGATGGAGGAGGAGCCGCCCAGCACCTTGCCACGGGCATACCCCAGACTGCGCCCGGCGAGTCCCGGGTCCTCGGTGGTCTTGAAGCACCAGTCAGTCCGTGGATTGCCGATGGTGAAGAGATAGCCGACGGGGATGTCAATCCAGAAATAGTCATCCTTGCCCCCGGCCTCCAGCACCAGCACGGAGGTGCCGGGATCCGCCGACAGGCGGTTCGCAAGCACACAGCCGGCGCTGCCGGCGCCGACGATGATGTAATCGAATTCACCGGCAAGCGGCGTGTGCAGGTCAGTCATGAGTGGCAGCGCGTCATTTGTCGACGTAGAACTTGTTCACGATTTTCCACTGCCCGTCGATTCTGGCCAGCTGGAAGGTGTCGATGAATACACCGTTGAAATCAAAGCTCGCGAGTGCGGAGTTGGGCGAGATGATCTGCAGCGAAAGAATTTTCCCCTGCATCTCGGGCGCGGGAGCCCGGCTTACCCAGCCATCGATCACTTCCGACATAGGCCGCACGCTCAGCGTGAGCTTGCCTTCCTTGTTGCGGACATAACCCTTCATGTGACCGGCGTCGACTGCAAAGGCAGCCTCCAGACGCGCCCGATCGGCGGATTTCAGGCCCTCGAAATAATTGAAGAGAGTGGTCCTTATGGCCTGGTCGTCACTGTCCATGAGTGCTCCTCTGCAGTCGTTCAGGGTTACGAAGTTGTACCGTCAGCGACGGCGATGAAATCGAGTCCCGCCAGATCACCAAGCGCGAGCGTCAGACTCTGCAGGCTCGCCGGGGAATAGGCTTCCTCACCGCGCAGGTGTCCCCACGCCGGCAGCGGCCAGCAACAATCATCCCTGCGTCGGCCAATCACATGCAGATGCAGCTGGGGCACGATGTTGCCGATGGCGGCCACGTTGATTTTGTCGCTGCTGAAGCGGGCCTTGACGAAACGCGCGAGCACATCGCTGCGCGCCTCGAGATCCCGTCGCAGATCCGGAGGCAGTTCGAACAATTCCTGCACCGTGGTTTTCGGCACCAGCAGGAACCACGGCAGGACGGCATTACGCCGCAACAGGACATGCAGGCGTGCGAATTCTCCACAACGGCCGAGCACGTGAAAATCCTGTGCCAGTTGCGGGTGCAGGATAAAACCCACGGGACGCGTCTTCTCAGGCCCGCAAGTCGGTGTGAACGCGCGCCGCATCCACCACGCTTGGGTATTCGAGAGACTCGTACTTGTGGGCGGTGCCCAGCATCCTTTTTTCATTGCTCATGGTGTGGACCTCATGCTTTGCGCCCAGGGCGGGACATCTCCCGGCCGGGCGTGAGTCCGAGGTTACCGGGGGAAAGGATCCCCTGCGGATCCAGACTGTGCTTCAGCTGCGTCAGCGTCTGGTGGTAAGCGGTAAACCCCTGCAGCTCGCCGGCCCAGATCTTGCCCGTCTTGTAAGGCGTGCAACCGGCCTCGACCAGGCGCGCGGCAGCGCGGGCTGTGGCCGCTTGCGCCTCTGGCCACTGGGTGTCTTCGTCGTAGAAAGCGAGCACCCCGCCATGCAGTCCACGGCGACAGATCACCACGGCCCCGCCCCACAGGAAAGCGGGTTCGGTTTCGCGCAGCGCCTGCACACTGTCGAGGAATCGCGGCAGATCTGGAGTCGCGAGCGAGCTCATGAGGATTGCGCAGCGTGAACGGGAGAAATAGCCGGCGTAGCCGTACCAGTAGATTTCCTCATTGCGCAGGTGCCGGAAATAGACCTCATCGAAGATCGGGAACGGGATCGCTCCATGCGCCGCACCGAGATTTGCGATGAGCGACATGTCGTGTTGCACCAGCGGCTCTTCGCCGCCGAAGTCCAACCCCACACAGAACCCCGGCCAGGTGTCCGGGGCGTAGTCCGGTTGGGCCGCAAGCACCCGCCCCTTGATCGTCCCTGCTTCGTAGCCGCTTGCATACCAGACATTGCGGGTGAGTTCCCGCGACTGCAGCGCCGCGATGAAACCTGCCGCCGTGTGTGCATCAGGAAAACCGTAACAGGCGGTAGTGCGGAATTCCGGCAGCGGATGCAGCCATAGGGCGATGGCGGTAATCACACCCAAGGTGCCATCGCCACCGAGGAAAAGTCCGGTGAGATCCGGCCCCATGCCGAAGCGATGAAAATGTTTGCCATGGGCAGCAGCGGAACCGGTTTCGATCACGCGCCCGTCCGGCAATACCACCTGCAGCCCGACCACTTCATCAGCAAAACTCTGGTGACGCGCTGATCCCGTGCCGAGTGCATGGGCCGAAGCGGCACCGCCCACGGTGGCTGTGGGGGCGGTGGAGGGAATGATGCCCACTGTGAGCCCCAGGGGTTTGAGTGCCTGGCTCAGGCTGCCAAAACGGACACCCGGCTCCACCACCACGACGCCGCGTGCGGGATCAATCTCGAGGATGCGATCCATGGCCGAGAGATCGAGCACCACGCCACCCGCCGCAGGATTTACACCGCCGGCATACATGGTGCCGGCGCCTCGCGCATAGACCGGTGTTCCGCTGGCCTGGGCGCGCGTGAGCACGGATGAAATCTCGGCGCTGCTGGTGGGGCGCACAAGCAGCGTGGCTGCACCCGGCGCAACCACTGAGCAATCCCGCTGGTAAGTCAGCAGATCGAGTTGATTCCGGAACACCCGGGCCGGATCGATCTCTGCACAGATGTCCTCCAGGGCATTCATGCGTTCAACGTGCAGTGGGTGAGGATGAATTCAGCCGGGCCATAGACCCGGGCCTCCGGCGCGGACTGGCGATGGTGGGCCACACAGCGGATGTCGGCCGAGATCAGGGGCACCTGCGACATCTCGGCGCGTCGTGCTTCTGCCATGCGCCCGGCAGACTGGGGCGCCATGGCCGGCATCCCGCCCGCTGCCCCACAGCACAACACGTGGCGAGGGGCCCTGGCAGAGGCGAGCACTGTGAAACCGAGCTCCTCACAGAGTGCGCGCAGGGCCGCATGGTGAGACGGAGAATTGCGGGACTGACAACTGTCATGCACGGCGACTTCCCGGCCGACGGACGGATTTGGCGCCAAGCTGAGGGCTCCCTCCCCTAGCCGCTCCAGAAGCCAGTCCATGAATTGCACCGGGCGCGGCGCGGTCTCATGCCGGGCCCAGCTGCCTGCACACTCCATTCCCGAGAGGATGACGGGCATGTTGCCGCTTGTGCGCCGTGCCAGGGTGGTGATGAGGCGTGCAGCCTCCTCCGCGCGACCGAGTTCATGCAGGGGCGCTCCACAGCAGCCATCGCCCTTCAGCGCATGCACGGCATAACCCGCAGCGCGCATGAGCGTGGCCGCAGCACGCGCCTCCTCACTGTGACCAAGTGCAGCGGCACACCCCGGGAGATAGAGGAGTTCGCCGCGCGGCGCAGGCGTCTCGCTTGAATCAGGCACCCATTCGTTCCGTGCACTGCGTGGCAGACCCCAAGGGTTGCCCTCACGCAGAATGTTGTCGGCCAGGCTGCGCGTAGCAGTCGGTACCGCGTCCTCTGACCAGAGCTCTGCGCGCAGTGCAAGAGCTGCCTGCGCAGGTCGCAGCCCGATCGGGCAGACGGTCTCGCAGTGACCGCAGGTGCTGCAGGTGAACACACGTTCGGCCAGAGTCGGCAGGTCGATGGCCTGGTCCTCGTGCCAGGCGCGCGCGGCCGCGAGGTAGCCTCGCCCCGAGAAACTCACCAGCGGACTGTGGCTCTGCACAGTGGCGCACACATGTGAGAGGCCGACTTCTTCCCACACCGCGTCCACGCAGTAATTGCAGTCCGCACAGTGATAGAGATCCTTGTGCAGAGCCGCGAGGTGCGGACGCACGGCTCAGGCCTCGCCGGCTTTCTTCAGCCAGCGCGCGACATTGCGCTTGTGCGTTTCGAGATAGGCTCCAGCCGCGTAGAACTTGTCATAGAAGTCGGTCTCCACCCGGTGTGCCTGTGTGTAGAAGCGCATGTAAAGCGTGGGCACGGTGCCCGGGAATTTGCCGTAGGTCTTGTAGATGTAATCCGCAGCAGCGACCACGGCTTCCACCAGCTCGGGCTCGGGCGGCACTGCGCCACCCTTGACGGTGGCGTTGTCCTTGAACGGGCCGGGACTGGTGGGGTCATAGGCACCGCCCTTGGCAAACTTGAGATCCACATACGCCTGCACGGCTGCACGCATGTCGGGGTAGTACGGCGGACAGTAGCCCTGGTAAACACCGTCCAGTCCCACGGGATTCGGCACACCCCACTCCGGACGACTCTCGAAGGTGAAGCCAAGTCCCGGGACGCCCTTGGCGGCTCCGGCACCCATCATCGAGAAGGGGCTGATGCCGGAATAGAACCATCCGCCCAGACCGAGGGGCTGCAGCGCGAGAGCGATGTTGTGGCCCATGTCACCCATCTCCACGGCGCTGCAGGTCAGGATGTATTGCTCCATGTAGGAGTGGGCGTATTTCTTCTCCGGATTGAGCAAGCCACTCTTGTGGAAGGCGGCAAAGTCTCCGGCCGTGCGCCCATGCCGGTCATCCCAGAGCGTGTAGCCGGAACCGAGCACGATGAACAGGAAACCGAGCAACTGTTCCGAGACATTGGCAATGGGCATGAAGACCGTGGTGGCGGGCGTATTCGAATTCCAGCTGTTGTGGGCGCTGAAATGGGGTTCGCCACGCGGCAGATCGATGCGCTTGTCGCTGATCTGATGTGTGTGCCGCTTGACGGTGGCAATCAGCTTTTCCGCGTCCGTCATGCGTGCATCGGCCCAGCTGCCATCGGCGCCGGAGTCCCGCGTACTCACGAAGTAGGTCCCGCCATCCTCGGTGTAAAAGAGGTCGGCGTTGCCGATGCCCGCAGCCGAAGGCAGGGTGCGGCCGGTGTAACGTGCGGAATAAGTGCAGAGGCCTGCCTCGGCATCGGAATAGGGAATGCCGTTGTGCCATCCGGAAACACCCAGCCCGGCGGCCAGCAGAAGTGAGCGCTCGAAATCATCAAGCGGAACAGGCGTCCTGGTGGATTTGAACTTGAGCGGACCACGCGGAATCTCCATGCCCCAACCGAAACGCCGCGAGCGCCGCCCGAACAGCGCACTGAAGAGCGGGAACTCCGTGGCTTCCTTGAGCAGGGCATTCCACTCGGAGATCTTCTCGGCGCTCGGGCCCACCTGCTCCGCGGCCGCCAGCGCACCCGGGCGAGCGGCAGTCATGGCGAACAGGCTGGAAAGATAGAGGAAGGCGCGCCGGGTCAGGCGGGTACCGGGACCGTTGTTCATGGAGATTCCTCGCGAATGCGCTGGGCGGATGGAAGACGGTCCGATGATACTGCGCATGGGGTTCATGCTCCACGCCTCGACTGTCTCAGCTCATGTCACTGCACCAGAGGTGTTGTGCCATGAAGGCGCGCCATGGTCGCCAGCGTGCAGAGCGCGCCTCCAGCGAACGCGCGTCCCGGGCGAGACCGAGACTGCGCGCTGCACGCAGCAGGCCGGCATCCGAGGCAGGGAAGGCATCCGGCACCCGTAGCGCGCGCAGGGCGATGTAGTGCGCGGTCCATGGTCCGATACCCGGAATGCTGCACCAGGCATCGACAGCAGCCGTGAGCGCTTGGCCGGGCAAGAGTAACGCCGGCTGCTCCAGCACGGCACGCGCGATCGCCTGCAAGGTTCTGCGCCTGGCTGCAGGCATGGGCAGTGCGGAGAGATCTGCCTGCAACAGCGCGTCGGGCGACGGGAAGCCCCGCCAAGGCAAAGCACTCTGCAATGCCTCCGGGGCCGCGCACCCACAGAGTCCGAGGAGTTGCGTGGCCAGTGCACGCGCGCCGCTGACAGTGATCTGTTGTCCGAGGACCGCGCGCACTGCGAGTTCAAAGCCGGACCAGCCTGCGGGCGGGCGCAAACCCGGCCTGGCCGCCAGCAAGGCCGCAAGATCAGGTTCGACCTCGCGCAGGTGGGCCTCGATCCCGGCAGTGTCGGTATCGAGAGCGAAAGCGAAGCGGGTCCGCTGTTCTGCCTCCGCCACGTGCACGGGGTCGTCCGACGCAACAGTCAATTCCAGGACATGCCGCGCGCAATCGTGCGCAACCGTGATGAGAAAAGTATCGGTGTCTGTACCAAGCAGCCGGGTGTATCTGCCGTCCGCAGCGCATTCAAGCCCTGGAATTGCGCGAAACGCGTAGAAGTCGTACATCGCCTGCCAGTGCAGCGGCGGTGTGTAGGGCAGCAAGCGGACGACCATGCCGGCGACGCGCCTCAGCGCGCGAGCAGGATCTCCCGTGCCCGTTCAAACATGCTGGACAGGCAGAGACCAATGGACTCCCAGATGGGATCATGGCGCTGCCCTTTGCGATGGAGCTTCACGTTGAGGCAGCCGATGCTGCCCAGACGATAGCCTGCGAAGGCCTGGTACCAGGGAATGGCCGCGAAGCGCTGCCCCATTCCCGACTCATAGATATCCCTGATCTCTTCCACTGGCGGCGGGCAGATGGAACGCCAGCCCTCCACCCAGTTGTGCTGATCCGCAGCCATCATCAACCAGCCCGCATCGAGCAGCACATCACCTATCCCCGAGATTTCCCAGTCAATCACGCCGGTGAGATGCCCGTCCTCGTAAAGAATGTTTCCAGGCTGATAATCACCATGGTAGAGCCCGACAGGTGAACCTTCGGGCAAGCGGGCCAGAAGCAGGCGCTCGACCTCCTCTGCCTGAGTGATCCACCGTGGTTCAGGCGACTGCTGGTAGATTCGTCTCCAGCGTGTGACCTGCTCATGCAGGGGCTCGGGAGCTTGCCAACCGGCAAGCTGCGTCTTCCAGTCAAAGAGATGGAAGCGGGGCAGCGCTTCCACCGCCTGACGCCACAAGGGTTCTACC
>JBDLQR010000270.1:0-3558 GCA_039800485.1 Pseudomonadota bacterium | reverse complement strand
GCGAGGATGGTGAGCTTGTGCGCGGCATCGATGCCATCGATATCAAACGACGGATCGGCTTCTGCGTAACCCAGGCGCTGGGCTTCGGCGAGCACTTCTGCAAAGTCGCTGCCGGCTTCGCTCATGGCAGAGAGAATGAAGTTGCAGGTACCGTTGATGATACCGGCCAGCCATTGCACATCGTTCCCGGCCAGCGCCTCGCGCATGACCTTGATCACGGGGATGCCCCCTGCCACTGCAGCTTCGAAGGCGACCATCACGCCGCGTTCACGGGCGGCCGCGAAAATCTCGTTGCCATGCAACGCGATCAGCGCCTTGTTGGCAGTGACCACGTGCTTGCCGTTGTGAATGGCCTTGAGTACCAGTGCGCGGGCGGGCTCTATGCCGCCCATGAGTTCAGCCACGATTTCGATGTCGGGATCGTCGACGACCTTGAAGGGGTCGGCGACCAGAGACACGCCTGCAAGCGGGCAACTGCGCACGCGTGTGATGTCTCGCGCACTGGCCAGGGTCACCTGGATGCGGCGACCCGCCCGCGAGGCAATGAGTTGGGCATTGCGGGCGAGCACAGTGAGTGTGCCGCCCCCCACCGTGCCGAGCCCGAGCAGCCCGACCTTCACCGGCGCCAGTTCAGCCACGGTCAGCCCGCCGCTTTGTCGCGCGCAGCGGCGTCCAGTACGCGCTGGGGATCGCGCAGCATCTCCTTGATGCTGCGGATGGCCTGGCGCGTGCGATGAGGATTTTCGATCAGTGCGAGTCGCACGAAGGAATCGCCGTACTCGCCGAAGCCGATACCTGGCGAGACCGCCACCTTGGCATCCAGCAGCAAGCGCTTCGAGAATTCCAGCGAGCCCATGGCGCGGAACGGCTCAGGAATCTCGGCCCACACGAACATCGTGCCGCGTGGACGCTCAACGGGCCATCCGGCGCCGTTCATTCCGTCGCAGAGCACGTCGCGCCGCTGCTGGTACATGTCGCGAATCTCGGCAACGCAGTCCTGCGGCCCCTCGAGTGCGGTGATCGCCGCCACCTGCACCGGCGTGAACATGCCGTAATCCAGGTAGGACTTCATGCGCCCGAGTGCATAGACGAGGTCGGGGTTGCCGACCATGAAGCCGATGCGCCAGCCCGGCATGTTGTAGCTCTTGGACAGCGTGAAGAACTCGACGGCGATGTCCTTGGCCCCGGGCACCTGCATGATGGAAGGCGCCTTGTAACCATCGAATACCAGGTCGGCGTAGGCCAGGTCGTGGACCACATAGATGTTGTGCTCGCGCGCGATCTCGATCACGTGCCGGAAGAAATCGAGATCCACACACTGGGTGGTCGGATTGCTGGGGAAGTTGAGCAGCAGCATCTTGGGCCGGGGCCAGGTGTTGCGGATGGCCTGCTCCAGCTCGGAGAAGAAATCCACACCCGGGCCGATTGGCACATGCCGGATGTCCGCCCCGGCAATCACGAAGCCGTAAGGATGAATCGGGTAGGAGGGGTTCGGCACCATCACTACATCCCCATGGTCCACGGTGGCCAGCGCGAGGTGCGCCAGGCCTTCCTTGGAGCCGATGGTGACGATGGCCTCGCTGTCCGGATCGAGCGAGACGTCGTAGCGGGTGCGGTACCACTCGCAGATGGCCTTGCGCAGCCGCGGAATGCCGCGCGACACCGAATAGCGATGGGAGTCCCCACGCTGGGCGACTTCGATGAGCTTGTCCACGATGTGCTGCGGCGTGGGCTGGTCCGGGTTACCCATGCTGAGGTCGATGATGTCTTCGCCACGCCGGCGGGCAGCCATCTTGAGATCGCCCACGACGTTGAACACGTAGGGAGGAAGCCGCTGGATGCGAGGGAATTCTCTGGCCAAGGTGTTTACACTACCGCTGAATGGTGGACGGATCGGGGTGGCGGCACGCTACCGGCCCGAGGTTCGCCTGTCAAACGCGATTTCAGGCGCTCCCCCCGCGGAATTTCGCGCCATTCGCGGCCGGAATCCATGGAGCAGCCCTGCGATGAACAACACCCCTCTGGACACTGTACAGCAGCACCTTCTGGGCCCCGCCGGCCTCGACATCCCGATTCTCGAGAGACTGCTCGGCGGGGTCGGGAACAGGCATGTCGATCTGGCTGACCTCTATTTCGAGTACTCGCGCGCCGAGAGCTGGAGCCTCGAGGACGGGATCGTCAAGGATGGCTCACATTCCCTGGAGCAAGGGGTGGGCGTGCGCGCCGTAGCGGGCGAGAAAACCGGCTTTGCCTACTCGGATGAACTGTCGCTGGCTGCACTGGAGCGCGCCTGCGAGGCAGCTCGGGCCATCACCCGTCAGGGTCAGGCCGGTGACGCGCAGCTCCGTGCCGGTAGCCTGGCCCCAATCCGCTACCAAGCCGAGGACCCGGTGGCCAGTCTGCCGGTGGCCCGCAAACTCGACTTGCTACGGCGCCTGGATGCCCGGTTGCGCGCGGCGGATCCTCGCGTCAAGCAGGTCATGGCGAGTCTCGTGGGGCGCTACACGCAGGTTCTGGTTGTGGCTTCGGATGGCACGCTGGCCGCAGATATCCGCCCGCTGGTGCGGCTGAACGTCACCGTCATCGTGGAGGACAAGGGTCGCCGCGAAAGCGCAAGCCACGGAGGGGGTGGGCGCACCGGTTATCTGCCGCTGATCGAGGGCGGCAGGGCCGAGGCGATCGCTGACGAGGCTCTGCGCCAGGCGCTGGTGAGTCTGGAGGCGCGCCCGGCCCCTGCTGGCGAGATGACGGTGGTCCTCGCTGCAGGCTGGCCCGGAATCCTGTTGCACGAGGCCATCGGTCACGGGCTTGAGGGTGATTTCAACCGCAAAGGCACCTCGGCCTTCGCAGGCCGCATCGGCGAACGCGTGGCGGCCCCCGGCTGCACGGTCGTCGATGACGCCACGCCGCCCGACCGGCGCGGCTCGCTCACAGTGGATGACGAAGGCACCCCGGGGCAGCGCACGGTACTCATCGAGGACGGCATCCTGCGCGGTTACCTGCAGGACAAGCAGAACGCGCGCCTGATGGGCATGGCGCCCACCGGCAATGGACGCCGCCAGTCCTATGCGCACAGACCGATGCCGCGCATGACCAATACCTACATGCTGGCCGGCGACCATGCGCCGGAAGACATCCTGCGTTCAGTACGCAGGGGTCTGTATGCGGTCAGTTTCGGGGGTGGCCAGGTCGACATCACCAACGGCAAGTTCGTGTTCAGCGCCAACGAGGCCTATCTGATCGAGGATGGCAAGGTCACCGCGCCGGTGAAGGGCGCGACCTTGATTGGCAACGGCCCTGATGTACTCACCCGCGTGTCGATGGTGGGTCACGATCTTGCGCTGGACAGCGGTGTGGGGACGTGTGGCAAGAACGGGCAGTCCGTGCCGGTCGGCGTGGGTCAGCCGACGCTCCGGATCGATGGCCTCACGGTCGGTGGGACCCAGACCTGAGGCGAGCGCTCCAACTTCGCAGCGCGGCTCAGAAGCGGGGCAGCTCCGGATGCGGGAGCTGGCCGCCCTGCACCCGCATCGCCCCGAACTCGGCGCAGCGATGCAG
>JBDLQR010000269.1:0-4639 GCA_039800485.1 Pseudomonadota bacterium | reverse complement strand
GGCTCGTAGCTTCACATCACGCAGTATTCGATCTCGATAATCAAGGCGGCGACTCCTGTGTCTCGCGCTGGTCGGCGAATGTACAGTATCCAGCGATCCAATCCTCATATTCAGGGGCGGCTGAACACGGTGGGATCATTCATCACGACCTGTAACACCACCAAGCCCGCGACTACAGCGGCTCCCAGAACGAACTTCGCTGTCTTCGTGACAACGTTCTCCGCTTTCTGCTTGGCATCTGGCGGCAGCTCCGTCGGCGGCTGGCGAACGATGTCATCGGCAAGCCGCGCCAGCGCGTCGTCCGGGCGCGCCAGAAGCCGGGGATCCCGCAAGCTGTAGCGCTTGGCTGCCTTCAATTCGCCCATCGGCAGGGCCCTGAGTTCAACTACCGCTTCGAGGCTCGCCAGAGTGTCACTCCGACCACCCATGGCCGGCGTCTCCTGGGCCCAGAACGGAATGTCGACACGCAGGATGCCATTCGCAGCGGACCCGCTCTGCACCAGCCGGTCCTGCTTACGAAGGCCTTTTTCCAAGGCCACGCGAAAAGTCGCCTGCCGCGATTCCGGCATGCCCGGCGGTGCGCGTAACACCACGCCCAGCGCGTTGGGCAGACCGGGATCTGAAGGGAGAGACTCTTCCCTGGGCGCATCCAGCGCGAACGAGAGTGGGGCAATCATCAGGAAAGCCATGCAGAGGAAGAAGTAACTCCCAGCAGCGCACGTCTTCGAACGACACAGCGGAGGAAACAACCTGCAAAGAAACGGTTTGGTCAAATTCATCCTGTCATCCCCTGACTGAGAATCAGGCCCCCAACGCTGGTGGCAGCACAGCAACCCTGGCTGAACGACAAGGTGCCGGACTGCGCGCAGGCCCACCGAATCCACATCAATAGCTGTCAGTATGGCGTGTGCGTGCCAGCCCGGGAAAGTGTCGGCTGGCTTGACCAACTCCCTCGTCTGTCAGCGCTCTTGTCTGTGAATCGCGGATTCCCGATGGCGTAGACTGAGGCCATTACTGCTCCAGCACGCGCAGCCACGGCCGTCCATCACCGAGGGAACACCATGCCGCCGAAAGTCTCATCGCTCTCCGCCCCCGGGCATCTCGCCAAGACCGCACACTTCGGACGTTGGGCGCCGGATGCCTTGAAGGGATTTCAGGCGTTGGCCGAGGGCACATTTGCCGCTGGAGCGCTCTCGGTCGCCGAAAAGGAAGTGATTGCTTTCGGGTGCGCGCACGCGCTGCGATGCCCTTACTGCATCGATTATCACCACGGTCTCGCGGACAAGGCCGGTGTGACCCGAGGGATGCTGTCCGAGTCCATCTGGGTTGCCGTTGCCGTCGCAGCTCATGCCCCAGCCGCGCACGCTGGCCTTGCCATGCGCTACTTCGACGGGCGGTTACCGGAGACTTTCTATGAGGCCGGGTGGGAGCAGGATGCGCAGCGATTTGGCGAGCTGGCGCCCGCAGCGCACGGTGCCTTGCTCCAACTTCAGGCTGCAGCCTTCGCACCCGGGGAATTGACCGAGGACCTCAAGGTACTGGTGGCAGTGGCCTGCGCGCACAACATCAGGTGTCCTTTCACCATCCAACGTTACGTCACGGAGGCTCGGAACTCCGGGATATCCAGAGAGGCTGTCAGCGAGGCGATCTTCGTGGCGGTGGAAATGGCGGCAGGCGCGTGTGTCGGTCACGCCGGGCTGGCTGCGGCGCTGAGGGAGGATTGAGAAAACGTGGCCCCGTTTGGGGCCTTTTCAATCTGGCGGAGAGGGTGGGATTGATTCGCGTGAGCCTGGGCTCACGCTCACCCCTGCGGGGCGCACTCCGTGCGTCCCGATTGACGAAGTGAATCGGTCGAACCGGTGGATTCGTCCACAAACCCCAACCGCCATAAGAGAATGCCCCCTTGCGAGGCTTTCTCTTATGGCGGAGAGGGTGGGATTCGAACCCACGGTCCCCGCGAAGGGACGCCGGTTTTCAAGACCGGTGCAATCAACCGCTCTGCCACCTCTCCGTGGGGCGGGACTCTACCCCAACAGGGCCCGCGTTGTAATCCGGGTCGGGGCCAGTATGATGCCGGTTGAACCTCGGACCGTGTTGGATGGTCTGAGGGTGCAGGTCCCCACTTCTTCCATAGAGGATTCGATTCATGCGCAGCAATATCGCCATCCCCCGCAGCGAAGCTTCGGTGCTGGCTTCCAACAAGCTCATTCGCAATACCTATACCCTGCTTTCCATGACGCTGCTGTTCAGCGCCGCCATGTGTGCAGTGTCCATGATGATGGGCGTGGGCCGCGGCGCCGGCCTCATCACCAGCCTGGGCGCGCTCGCCCTGCTCTGGTTCGTACTGCCCAGAACTGCCAATTCGGGTGCCGGCATCGGGGTGGTCTTCGCTGTCACCGGCCTGCTCGGCTTCGGCCTTGGACCGACAATCAGCAGCTACCTGCAACTCGCCAACGGCTCGCAAATCGTGATGACGGCCATGGGTGGCACCGGCGCCATCTTCCTGGGGCTGTCTACCTACGCACTGTCCACCCGTCGGGACTTCAGCTTCATGGGCGGATTCCTCATCACCGGTTTTCTGGTGGTGCTGGGGGCGGCGCTGCTGAATATCTTCCTGGCAATCCCGGCCATCAGCCTTGCGATTTCCGCGGTAGTCGTGCTCCTGATGAGCGGTTTCATCCTCTACGACACCAGCCGCATGGTGAATGGCGGTGAAACCAATTACGTGCTGGCCACTGTCAGCCTCTACCTCAACATCCTCAACCTCTTCACGGCACTGTTGCAGTTGCTGGGCGTTGCCAGCAGCGACGACTGAGCACATCGCAAACCTGATGACCTCCACGAACGGCTCCCCAGGGAGCCGTTCTCTTTCATGCCCCTTTCACAGGGCAAACCGAGGACACCACAGATGGAAACCTGGATGAAGGTGGTGAGCGCGCTGGCTTTGGGCGCCATGCTGGTGGCGCTCATTCCCCGTGCCCGTCAGATGTTGAAGGAAAGCCCTGCCGCCCAGCCCGGAGACTGGCACGGCGTGTTGCTACCCATCGGGCTGGTCGTTGTCTTCGTGCTGCTGCTGATGCAGTTCGTCTAGCTGGCAGCACCGGGCGGTGTCAGCACCTGCAGCCCACCCAGATAAGGCTGCAGGGCCTTTGGCACAGTGATACTGCCATCCGCGCGCTGATTGTTTTCCATCACGGCCACCATGGCGCGCCCCACGGCCACCCCTGATCCATTCAGGGTGTGCAGCAAATCGGGCTTGCCGGTGGCGGGATTCCGCCAGCGCGCCATCAGGCGACGCGCCTGGAAATCCTCGAAGTTGCTGCAGGAAGAGATTTCGCGATACGTCCCCTGGGACGGCAGCCACACTTCCAGGTCATAGGTCTTGGCCGAGGAAAAGCCCATGTCTCCGGTACACAGACAGATCTTCCGGTACGGAAGCTCCAGGCGCTGCAGGATCGTCTCTGCATGCAGGGTCAGCTCCTCGAGCTGGCGATAGGAGTCCTCGGGTGCGGCAAGTTGTACCAGCTCGACCTTCTCGAACTGGTGCTGCCGAATCATGCCGCGCGTATCACGACCATAGGATCCGGCCTCGCTGCGAAAGCAGGGCGTATGGCACACCATGCGCAGCGGCAGCTCTGCCGCATTGAAGATGCGGTCCCGTGCCAGATTGGTCACCGGCACTTCGGCGGTCGGAATCAGGAACAAGCCCTGCTGCGGGATCTCGAACAGATCCTCGCGGAACTTGGGCAGCTGCCCGGTGCCGCGCATGCTTTCGGCATTCACCAGGTAGGGCACATACATCTCGCGGTAGCCGTGCTCCGTGGTGTGCAAATCCAGCATGAACTGGGTGAGCGCGCGCTGCAGCCGGGCGAGCGGCCCGCTCAGCACCACAAAACGGCTGCTGGCCACGAGTGCCGCCACCTCGAAATCCATCGCCTGGTGCAAGGCACCGAGATCAACGTGATCCCGCGGTGCGAAGTCAAAATCCCGTGGGGTGCCCCAGCGCAGCACTTCCAGGTTGTCGTCCTCACTGCGCCCCACCGGCACCGAGGCATGGGGGATGTTCGGCAGCATGAGGGCAAAAGCCTCGATCTCCTGCTGCAAGGCCTGCAGGGCGGCTTCGGCCTCTTTGAGCCGATCTCCCAGCGCCGCCACTTCGGCCTTGGCGGGCTCGATATCTTCACCACGCGCCTTGGCGGCCCCGATCTCCTTGCTGCGCTGGTTGCGCAGGGTCTGGAGTTCCTGGGTTTCGACCTGCAGCTGTTTGCGTCGCACTTCAAACTGCTGGCAAGCAGCTACATCGAGGGTGATGCCGCGGCCGGCAAGACCTGCCGCGACGGTTTCAGGGCTGCTGCGCAGGAGATGGGGGTCTAGCATGGGCGTATCGTGTTTCTGTAAGCAGGATTGCGATCATTATACCGAGGCATTCGCGACTGGCCCGCCCCGGACAATTTGGAGCGGGTCAGGACACCAGCGTGCGCGCGAGCCAGGCCCCGGCCACGCATGCTGCAATCGCGAGCGCCACGTTGCAGAGCACGTTGACCAGTGCTGCCCGCCAATGTCCCGCCTGGGCGAGCAGCAGCGTATCCACTGAAAACGCGGAAAAGGTGGTGAACGCACCAAGAAAACCGACCACGAG
>JBDLQR010000268.1:0-5756 GCA_039800485.1 Pseudomonadota bacterium | reverse complement strand
AATTGGACAGATTCGTCCATAGTGAGTGCTGTGAACGTCTCGCACTTCGAAGCCGGCGCGCTCACGCGTCAAACCGCCGGGCCCGAGGGCCGACAGACGACGCTTGTGCGTGACTTCGGAGAGTTGGTTCGTTTGATCCATGAACTGGGAAAGCTGGCTGGAGCCGAAGAACTCCTTGATCACGGCCGACACCGGCTTCGCGTTGATCAGTTCCTGCGGCATGATGCCTTCGGACTCGGCAAGGCTCAGACGCTCCTTGACGGCGCGCTCCACGCGCACCAGACCGACACGGAACTGGTTTTCCGCCATTTCACCCACGGAGCGAACCCGGCGGTTGCCGAGGTGGTCGATGTCGTCCACCGTGCCATTGCCGTTCCGGATGTCGACCAGTGTACGGATCACATCCGAGATGTCGGATCCGTAGGTCTGCAGGCGGTTCCTGATCTCTCCCCACGGGAGTTTCACACCATCGACCTTGTCGTCGCCGGTGAGCAGACGGCGCAGTTCCGGCAGGATGCGGGACAGGGGGATTTCCAGCGCGTCGGTGGCCTGGGCGTCCCGTTTCTTGCTCTTGTCTTCGAGCAGGTCTTTGAGGTCTTTTTCCAGCAGTGACAGGTAGTACATGCTGTCGAGCAGAACGCCGGGCACTTCGCTGCCCGGGCGACCCACCCGGCGGTTGAACTTCATGCGACCGACGGAGGAAAGGTCGTAGCGGTCTTCCGTGAAGAACAGGTTCTTGAACAGATTCTCCGCAGCGTCCTTGGTCGGCGGCTCGCCCGGACGCATCATGCGGTAGATTTCCACCTGCGCCTCGAGTTGGGTGCGGGTGTTGTCGGCGCGCAGGGTATCGGACATGTAGGCGCCGTGGTCCAGATCATTCGCGAAAATGGTCTCGATGGAGGCAATCTTTGCCACCATGAGCTTGTTCAGAAGTTCATCGGTGATCTCGCTGTTGGCTTCTGCCACCAGCTCACCGGTATCCATGCGCACGATGTCGCGCGCCAGAATCTTGCCCACCACGAAGCTGCGGGGAACCGCGATTTCGCTCAGGTTGGCCTTCTGGATGTCGCGGATATGGCGCACCGTGATACGGCGCTCCGCCTCGACGATGACATTGCCTTCGGCATCCGTCAGATCGAAGTCCAGCGTGACCCCGCGCAGGCGTTCGGGCACCAGCTTGAGCAGGATTTCGTCACCCCCCAGCGAGAGGGAATCGCGCTCGAAGAACATTTCCAGCATCTGCTCGGAGTTGTAGCCGAGCGCACGCAGCAGCACGGTCGCCGGGATCTTCCGGCGGCGATCGATGCGCACGTAAACCAGATCCTTGGGGTCGAACTCGAAATCCAGCCACGAACCCCGGTAGGGAATGACGCGCGCGGAAAACAGCAGTTTGCCGGACGAGTGGGTCTTGCCACGGTCGTGGTCGAAGAACACTCCAGGCGAGCGGTGGAGCTGGGACACGATGACCCGCTCAGTACCGTTGATCACGAAGGTCCCGTTCTCGGTCATGAGCGGAAGTTCGCCCATGTAGACTTCCTGCTCGCGGATGTCCTTGATGGCCTTGTCGGCACCGGATTCCTTGTCGAACAGCACCAGGCGGACCTTGACGCGCAGCGAGGCAGCGTAGGTCAGACCCCGCACCTGGCACTCCTTCACATCGAAGATGGGCGCGCCGAGGCGGTAGCTCACGTACTCGAGAACGGCGTTTCCGGAATAGCTCTCAATCGGGAAGACCGATTTGAAGGCAGCGTGAAGTCCATCGTCGATACGACGATCGGCGGGGGTATCCGCCTGCAGGAAAGCCCGATAGGACTCGAGCTGGGTCTCCAGCAGATACGGAATGCCGAGAATGGAACTACGCTTGCCGAAATCCTTGCGGATACGCTTTTTCTCGGTGTACGAATAGGCCATGGTCGTCCTCTTTTCAGTCGCTTCCGGTGCGTTTCATGGGCAGCGCCGGAATGCTTGGAAAGTCAGGGAACGGGCATGCAAGACACGGCGGGGGCTCGCGCCACCACCGTGCATTTCTTGCATGAATTGAGGAGCAAGATCGTCAAGCGCTCGCGCTTACTTCAGTTCGACCTTGGCACCGGCTTCTTCAAGCTCTTTCTTGATCTTCTCGGCTTCAGCCTTCGGCGCAGCTTCCTTCACGGTGGAGGGCACGCCCTCGACCATGTCCTTGGCTTCCTTCAGGCCAAGCCCGGTGATGGCGCGGATCGCCTTGATGACGTTGACCTTGTTCTCGCCGAAGCTGGTCATGACGACATCAAAGTCTTCCTTCACTTCAGCCTGGGCGCCGCCGGCGTCACCGCCCGGGGCCATCATCATCGGTGCAGCTGCGACGGCTGCAGATACGCCCCACTTTTCCTCAAGGGCCGAGACCAGCTCGGTGACTTCGAGGATCGACATGTTGCTCAGGGTTTCAATCAATTCTTCTTTGGACACGGCCATGGTGGCACTCCTTCAAACAGATAGTTGATAAAGCCGGGAACCGGGTTCAAGCGGCTTGTTGCTTGTCGCGCCATGCAGCGAGCACACGCACGAACTGACCGGCCGGTTCGGCCAGGGTACGTACGAGCTTGCCACCAGGCGCCTTCAGTACGCCGAGCAGCTGCGACCGGGCCTCGTCCAGCGTTGGCAGAGTGGCCAATGCCTGGAGGTCTTCCGGCCCGCGCAGGGCGCCTGCGAACGCAATCGCGACTGGAACGAGCTTCTGGTTGTCCTTGACGAAATCACGGACGACGCGCGCACCGGCGCCGGGGTCTTCTTGCGAGAACACCAGCAACAGGGGTCCGGTCAATTTCGGCTGAAGACATTCGAAGGTCGTGCCTTCCAGCGCGCGTCTGGCCAGGGTGTTCTTCACCACCTTGACGAAAACGCCAGCCTTGCGGGCCCGCACGCGCAGATCTGTCATCTGGGCGACGGTGAGGCCTGCATACTCGGCGGCAATTGCCGCCTGCGCTGTTCCAGCGACCGCGTTGACTTCAGCAACAACCGTTTTCTTTTGCTCTAAAGTCAAACTCACGATGTTTCTCCTGGATTGATGCCTTCTCACGAAGACATCACACCTTGTTTTCACTCCACGGATATGGAGTGGTATCCCACGGTGTCCTCACCAGGTACTACCTGCTTTGGAGCCACCGTCTACGCGGGCCGTTCCTGCGAACGATTACCGCTCCAGCCGTTTCAGGCCGGTGCGACCCGCGATCTTTGACGCCTGCCGGGCGTGCACCCGGCAACCCAAAGTTCTGTTCTGCGTCAGCCGGCTTCCACGGAAGCACGATCGACCGCAATGCCCGGACCCATGGTCGAGGACACGCGAATCTGGCGCAGGTAAATGCCTTTCGAAGTACTCGGCTTGGCCTTGCGAAGGTCAGCCAGCACGGCTTCGCAGTTGGCCTTCAGTGAGGCCACGTCGAACGAGGCCTTGCCGATGGAGCAATGGATGATGCCCGCCTTGTCGGTACGGTAGCGCACCTGACCGGCCTTGGCGTTGCGTACGGCGGTGGCGACGTCTGTCGTGACCGTGCCGACCTTGGGGTTGGGCATCAGGCCGCGCGGACCCAGAATCTGGCCGAGCTGGCCCACCACACGCATGGTGGCCGGCGTGGCAATCGCCACATCGAAATCCAGGTTGCCGGCCTTGACCTGTTCCGCGAGGTCATCCAGACCGACGATATCGGCCCCGGCGGCGCGGCCTTTTTCAGCGTCTGCACCCTCTGCAAACAGGGCCACGCGCACCTGGCTGCCCGTGCCGTGCGGGAGCACGGTGGCGCCGCGCACGACCTGGTCGGACTTGCGGGGGTCGACGCCGAGGTTGACGGCGATGTCCACGGACTCATCGAACTTGGCCGATGCAATTTCCTTGACGAGGCCCAGGGCCTCTTCAAGGGTTCGTGCGCGATTGCGGTCGCCCACCTTGGCCATGATGGCGGTCCAACGCTTGCTCTGCTTTGCCATGGCTCAGCCCTCCACTTCCAGGCCCATGCTGCGGGCCGTGCCTGCGATCGTACGGAAGGCAGCCTCTTCACCGGCGGCGGTGAGATCGGGTGCCTTGGTCTTGGCAATTTCGAGCACCTGCGCGCGCGTGACCTTGCCCACCTTGTCCTTGTTCGGGACGCTGCTGCCCTTGGGCACGCCCGCGGCCTTGCGCAGCAGCACGGATGCCGGCGGCGTCTTGGTGACGAAGGTGAAGGAGCGATCCGAAAACACCGTGATCACCACGGGGATCGGCAGGCCCGGTTCCAGTTCCTGGGTACGTGCGTTGAACTGCTTGCAGAACTCCATGATGTTGACGCCGCGTTGACCCAACGCAGGTCCCACCGGAGGACTGGGATTCGCCTTGCCCGCTGCAACCTGCAGCTTGATATAGGCGTCGATTTTCTTGGCCATGAAGGATCTCCCTTGGGTACAAACGCCTTGCGGCTCCCCGTTTCAAATGCGGCACCCCGGCCTTGTGACCAGGATACCAATCAGGCTTTGCGCCTCAGTCCTTGGAAACCTGCCCGAACTCGAGTTCCACAGGTGTCGAGCGACCGAAGATGGACACTGCCACCCGCAGCCGGCTCTTCTCGTAATTCACTTCCTCGACCACGCCGTTGAAGTCCGTGAACGGACCATCGATGACACGGATGACCTCACCCACCTCGAAGAGGACTTTGGGTCTCGGCTTCTCCGTGCCTTCCTGGATGCGATTCAGGATGGTCTGTGCCTCGCGTTCGGTGATGGGTGTCGGCTTGTCACTGGTGCCGCCGATGAAACCCATGACCTTCGGACAATCCTTGACGAGATGCCAGGACGACTCGTCCATGTCCATCTGTACCAGGACATAGCCGGGAAAGAACTTGCGATCGCTCTTGCGCTTCTGGCCATCGCGCATCTCGATGACCTCTTCCGTCGGCACGAGGATCTGCCCGAACTTTTCCTCCAGACCGCTGCGCTTGATGCGGTCTTCCAGCGAGCGCTTGACCTGGTTTTCAAAGCCCGAGTAAGCGTGAACGACGTACCACTGAAGAGCCATCTGATAATTCCTGTGCTTATCCCATCAACCAGCGGATGAGTACGGCCAGCAGCATGTCGAGCAGCCACAGGATGATGGCCGCGATGAAAACCACCACGAACACGGCCAGCGTGGTCTGCAGTGTTTCCTGGCGTGTGGGCCAGACAACCTTGCGCACTTCTACCTGCACATCGCCCGCAAAGCCTGCAAGTGCCCGTCCGCGGGCGGTTTGCGCAGCAATCACGATGGCCACACCCACGGCTGCCAGCAGGCCGAGCACCCGGTAGAGCCTAGATACATCGGCAAAGATGTAGAAGGCGCCGAGACCGGCCAGCATGAGGGCCAGGGCCACGGCGAGTTTCACCGTATCCAGCGTGGCTTGTGGGGACTCAACGTTGGAATTCATGGCGCCGGGTGACAGCCTTATGGGTCGTGCGAGTTGCTTCATTCAGGAACACGGAAGTGGCAGGCCAGGAGGGTCTCGAACCCCCAACCTGCGGTTTTGGAGACCGCCGCTCTGCCAATTGAGCTACTGGCCTTCCGTGTTACCTGTCCTGTCTCTCTGGTTTGCAGGGCTTCACGCCATCGGGCCGCATCCGCGGTCCGCGGTGTGCGCCCTGCGGCGCATGTGTCTACTTGTCGAGGATCTTGGCCACGACGCCGGCGCCGACGGTACGGCCACCTTCGCGAATCGCGAACCGCAGCCCCTCTTCCATCGCAATCGGGTTGATCAGCTTCACCTGGACCTTCACGTTGT
>JBDLQR010000267.1:0-2646 GCA_039800485.1 Pseudomonadota bacterium | reverse complement strand
GCAGCGCGAGATCTCGATCAACGAGGTCTACGAGCTGCAGCTTGAAGAGACCCGCAAGCTGCACGTCGAACTGACGATGTCGATCCACATGATGGATGACTCGATCAGGGAAGCGTTCCGGCTTGAGAACGAGGCGGGCTACCCGTTCGATCGGGATTGGATGCACAAGGTGCGTTACAAGCGCCGGGTCGCCATCGCGTTCGCGTGCGAGGCCAAGCGCCGGCTGCTGAAGCTGGACGGCATCGAGCTGGCCGAGGCCAACAAGCGGCAGACGCTGCTCGAGATCCAGCGGGACAAGTTCATCAAGCTGAAGCAGGCGCGGATCCGCAACCTGCTGATCGAGGAGCTGGGTCCTGGCGTCTACGAGGAGATCGAGAACGATGCCCACGAGGACGCTGAGACCGAGTTCAAGGCGTGGCTGGCGGAGAAGGGCTACAAGCAGTTCTACGTGACGTGAAGAAACGCAACAATGAGAGGCCGGCTGTCGGCGGCACTGCTTTGATAGGCCGGTCCACAGCCCAGGAGGGCAGATGACACCACTGGAGTTTGTGGGGATCGTGGCGCTTGGAGCAGCAGCTGGAAAGCTGGTGTTCTGGCTGCGGCACCCACCAGCCCCCACCGTTACCGTTGCCGCGGCCAACCAGGTCATCAACCAGAGCATCCAAGAGGCTTTCCAAGCCGGGATGCTGTGTGCCGCCGACATCGTGACCCATGAAGGGCACGAGGAAACAGCAGGACGGATCCGCAAGACCGTCGAATACGTCAAAGCATCCAACGACTAACCATGAAACAGGAATTCGGACCTGTCACATTCCAGTGGCAGGAGCACCCGCAAGGTGCATTTGGGCCAGGCGTGAGCCGTGCGGCCAATCTTGAGAGTGCCAAGAAATTCACGCTGCTGGTGAAGCAGCAGGCGGCCAAGCCGATGAAGGTGACGCTGTTCGCTGAGAACAGGACGGCAGCCAAGAAGTACGCGCTTGCCCGCTGGCCTGGTGCTGCGGTGGAGGTGGCGGCGTGACGGGGTACCGAGCGACGCCCGAACAGTGGGCTCAGTGCGAGGAATGGTTGCAGAACCCGGTTATCGGCGCCAGTGATGCCTGCATCCTCGAACTCCGCGCCAGGGTCGAGGCGCTGGAGGGTGCGGCTCACAAGCACATCATCGAAACCAGTGCCAACATCTTGGCCTTGGCCAGCCGGGTTGAGGCGCTGGAAGCTGCCGAACGCCAAGCATCAAAGGTCTACCAAATCAGCAAACCGCTCAAGCTCACCCCGGAGCAAGCGCAACAGGTCAGAGATCTGCTCGCACCCAACTCCAAGCCAACTCCTAATTCCTCCCAAATTGGGAGGTCGCTGGTGGAGCGGGTAAGAGAAGCCATCCTCAACACTGGCGATGGCGAGGATTACGCCGACGAAGCCCGCGCCGCAATCCGCGAGGTGGCCTTGTGGCTTAACGAAGCCCCCTTAGACCTCTACCCCGGCGATCGTGGCATCGTCGTCAACGCTCTTTACGACCAAGCAAATCAATGACACGCCTACTTTCACCACCCGCTGAAATCATTCGCCAATGGGAAGCCGAATGGGACACCAACGGTGCCGCCCATTGCGACAGCGCCCTCTACATCGCCGCCAAAGCTGCAACCTGGGCCGCAAAGCTGGCTATCGAACAGGCTCTCAGGGACACGGCTTCATGCCATTGGCGCGTTGCTGACGGTGCTGAAGAGGGCGTGCAGCTGGTGCGAGCTAGTGATCTGATGGCTTGGGCTGCTGCAATCGGCAAGCGTTATGAGGCTGAAGAATGACTGACCACCCCATCACCCCACCGCCGGAGCTGGTGCAGAAGTGGATGGACGCACCACATGGGCTTGGCCTTGGATGCCACCCAGCACGATCTGTACCAAATGAGACGTACGCAAAGAGATTGGTTGAAGCCGCCCAATGGGGCGCCGACCAGCAACTTGCACAGGATGCAAAGTGGCTGGATCAGAATGCTCTAAATGAACCGCATCTGCGGATTACTCCAGTGGGCGAATCGTTAAAAGAAGCAATGCGCCCCAAGCCGCCGAGCTTGAAGGAGCAGGCGCTGGAAACGTTGCGAAGGCTTTCCGTGGATAAATACCCCTGCAACTATCAAGAAGATTCGGACTGGGACACCATCCTCCGCGCACTGGAGGAGCTGCCCGAATGAAGTACTTAACAGGCCACAGCCAAGAAATCAAAGGACTGCTTGCAGCTCTTGGCATTGAGTGCAAGGGCGTCACTGGGCTTCGCTTAATTGTTGAGCCCGATCGCATTGTTCGGCTTGAACTGGAGCGATTAGCCACTTCCGATGAAGTAGCGGAGCTGACAACATGGATCTTGAAGCAAAGCATTGAAGCCGAGCAACTCGATGACTAAACCTCTTTCCCACGCCGCGCAGGCGGTGTTTTCTGCATGGGCCACGCCCGTTGACGTCGACCGTTCGCTGGTAATCAGCGGCCAGGCGCTGGAGTTTCAAGCCAGAGGAGCGCTCGCCGCCGCCCTGCGAGCTGCTGTGGATCAGGTGGTGCCGACAGAAATGGATCTGCCTCCCATTGCGCCTGACCTTGGGCACTTTCGACAACACGAGCGACGGCTAACCCGCCAGCGTCTCCTCGCCATCGCCGCCGA
>JBDLQR010000266.1:0-3187 GCA_039800485.1 Pseudomonadota bacterium | reverse complement strand
AGGATCATGAGCGATGATTGCCAAGGAACCACGCGCCAGCGAATCCAACCACTGGTATACCCGCGACGGCGTGCCGATGTACACGGTCGAAGCGGCCAAGGGCGGACAGCGAAACACTACGCTTCGCGACGCCCGCAAACTGAACCTCGTCCCGTCGGTGACCACCATCCTCAATGTGGCGGCCAAACCTGGACTGACCCAGTGGCTGCAAAAGCAGGTGCTGCTTGCTGCGCTCACGCTGCCCCGCATGAGGGATGAGCCTGAGGATGAGTTCATCGCCAGGATCATTGACGACTCAAAGGAACAGGGCCGCGCTGCCGCAGATGCTGGCACCGAGATCCACGCATCGATCCAAGGCTTCTACGAAGGCCAGCCGGTCACCCGACACCAGGAACACATCACCGGCTGCACGCGGGCGATTTCGGATGTCTTCGGCCTTCATGGATGGATCGCCGAACGCGCCTTCGGGCACGAACTTGGATTCGGCGGGAAGGTCGATTTGCACTCACCACAGGGTGTAGTGATCGACATCAAGACCAAGGAATTCACCGACCCTGCAAAGGTCGATGCTTACGATGAACACCTCATGCAACTTGCAGCCTACCGGGTAGGTCTTGGAATGCCAGAGGCCCGGTGTGCGAATGTGTTTGTCTCGCGCAGCGTGCCCGGCCTGACTCGATTGGTGGAGTGGTCGCAGGAGGATCTTGCACGCGGGTGGCAGATGTTTGTCGCCCTTCTCAACTTCTGGCAATTGAAGAACCAACACCGATGAAACTGATCAAAGCATTCGTAACCGAAGACGGGAAACTTCATGCAACTGAAGACGAAGCAAAACGACACGAGATGGCGCTCTCCAAGCACACCATCATCGATGACTTCCTCAACAGCGATGCAAACCCGTATACCGCTACTCCTCAGAAGTCCATCGCGAGGCAATCAATCATCAACTGGGAAATCTGGAAAAAAGATGCTAAGTGAAGAATTCATCAAGCAGGTCTTCTTTCAGAGTGACCGCCCCCGCAGGGACGCACTGATCGCCGACGAGGTAGACATCGTCCAGTTCGCGCACAACATCGAGGCCATCGTTCGCATTGAGGCTGCTCGCGAAGAGCACCGCCGATGCGTGAAGATTGCTTCGGATCTGAACCGCGAAGTCGGTCGGGCATTGGACAACCAGCGCCCGTAAAAAAGCCCCCCTCCGAAGAGGGGGGAACTGAAGGAGCCGTGCTGGGCAACTAGCAGCACGGGTGCGGAGGGGAGACTCCTCCGAACTTATGGGGCGGCGTAGTCAAGCGATGGGGCTTGTTGCCGCTCCTGTTTTCCTTTCTCGCGAAGATAGTTGAGGAGCGCAGCGCTTCCACCGACGACCGTTGCCGGGATCGTCAGCGGCGGAGCAAGCGCAGCCAACCCAGATACACCCGCTACGCCAGACAGCGCGGCCTTGATGTAGTCTGGATCTTCCTTCCTCAATTCGCTGTACACATCGGCCGCCTCGCCCCCTGCGCCAGCGAGCGCAAGCGGAGGAACCACATACCTGCCTGCGGCGGCAGCACCGGCCACCACAGGACGAGCAAGCGACCTCAGATCTTGGATCACCATCTGCAACCCCGATGGAGGAGGTGGGGTCGTCGGGATGGGCTGTCGCGGAGGCAACTGACGCAAGCCACCAGCCTGGGGAGGTTGTCCTGGCGCAGCGGTAGGCTGACTGACAAACGACTGCCGCGGGCCACGGCCAGCGCCTTGATCCGGCGTCATGATTCCGCCGTAGCGAGGATTCTCAACAAAGGTGTCACCTGGGAACCGTTGCCGAATATCCGTCAGGGCCTGCTGTCGCTTGTTCAGCAGATCCCAAACCTCACCCTCAGCCTTACCGGTACCCAGCGCACGCCCGGCTTCAATTTCCGGCAGACCATAGACCCGGCCATAGTTGAAGGTCGCGCTCCCCGGGCCGGTAGCCGTGGGGTAGGTGCCAGGAACTCCTAGTTGCGTCGGGCCGCCTGCACTGGGGGCACGGGCCTGCGGGACGCCCGTAGAGGCCGCAGGAAGGGCCGCAGGGGCCGCCGCGGGCGCGGCTGGGGGCATACCACCTGCCGGTAACCCTGCGCGTGTCTGAGCCGATATACGGCCCGATTCGGCGCTTTCTCCAAGACCGAAGGCCACATCCTTGGTTTTCTCTTTGCCAAGACGGTACGCCGACACAACCGCTCCGGTGCCTGCGCCGTAAACCTGACCCATGCGGCGCTCCTGTGCGTCCATGGCCTCTTGGATCCGCGCATCGCGCTCCTGATCGCTTTCGACCGGTGGCCCAGGTTGAACTTCTGGCTGACCCGCTGGCTGTCCCGCTTGCTGACTCTCCGGACGCGGCGCGAAGGCCCCGTAGGAGTTGATCGACCGCAGGTAATCGAACACCCGCGGATCCGGTTCTTTTCCGGAAGTCATTGCCTGGATCGCACCAGGGCCACCGTTGTAGTAGATCGCGGCCAACTGAGGATCGTTACCGGTCGCCTCGAGACCTTTCTTCAGGTACTGAATGCCAGCTTCTATGTTCTGCTCGAGGTTGCCCAACTGCTTCTCGTTGAAGCCCATCCCTTTGCCGGTGCCGGGCATGACCTGCATCATGCCGATCTCACCCGATGATCCTCGAGGCGGGTTCGAGCGCAGCTTGCTCTCTTGGAAGGCAATCGCTACCGCAAGGGCAGGATCAACACCTGCACGCTTGGCAGCACGCGCCACCTTCTCAGCGTTGGAGGCTTGCTCTTCGTCCAGTTGATCGATGAAATTCAGCATGGCCTCAATTCCCTCCAAGTGCTTCTCTGGCGCGTGCGCGGGCGGCATCTAGGCCAGGATTGGTACCCGGGCGAGCAGCCGGTCGTTGCGAGGACGGCAAAGCGGGCAACCGCCTTTCCATTTCTGCGAGCCGCTTCTCGTAGTCAGCCTCGAGATCCTTGTACATTTCGCTCCGCTCAAACCGCAGGAACGACTTGCCAGGATTCTGCTTCTCCCACACATCCCAGGCACGCGCCACATCCATGTCGAACTGCGAGCGCTCCTTGAGCAGGGTCAAGCGAGTGCGAAGCACCTCGGGACTGTTGGCCACTCCGCCAGGAATCCGTTGAACGATCCGGCGCTCACCCTCAGTGACCTGCCCCTGGCCCTGCAAGTAGATCCGCGTGAAGAGCAGTTCCAT
>JBDLQR010000265.1:0-3400 GCA_039800485.1 Pseudomonadota bacterium | reverse complement strand
CCCTCGCAGCCCTGCTTGTCCGAATGGTTCATCATGAAGCCGATACGGATGCCACCGATGGGGTCCAGCACCCGCATGAGCACGGCGCGCAGCATGTTGAAGAACGTGGTCGATGCCCCGCTGCCGCCCGGCTGGCCATCCCGCAGATAGCCGGAGGTGCGCAAGCCGTCACAGTAGCTGTTGACGGGGCATGAAACGGTTGCACCCAGGTTGGAGCGCCAATCGAGCACGAACATGATCAGCGGCTCACTGCCAGAGGGCACCGTGGGGTTCAGGTAGATATCGGTGTCATCGGCGGCGGTCCCGCGTGCAAGCCCGGCCAGCAGCAGCCAGAGCGAGGCCAGCAGGATGGGTGTGTTCAGTCTTGGCATGAGGAACTCCTAGCTGCCACAGCGCGGACCAAGCATCGCATAGCCCTGGCGCAATCCGGCGCGACCGCGGCCGGACGCGCTGCGATCAAGGTCGACACCGATACGGAAATTGGTCTGGGAATAGGTCACCAGGCTGCTGCCACTTGCCTTGCGCTCCGGCTGCAGGCAGTCAACCCGGGTCGCGCGAACCGAGAGCGTATCCGGTGCGGTGACGCCGAGTCGATCTGCGGCCGTGGGGTACAGCAGGGAATTGGTGATGTTGAGCGCAACGCCGTTTTCGTCCGTTTCGCCGCTCGGCAGCAAGGAGAGATCGGAAAGCACGAAATCCACCACCGACTGCGCGGTCTGAAAGGCGTTGTCCGTTTCTTCTGCATTGCGGGCGATCTTGAGCTCCACCACGGCATTTTCCACAGCACCCGTGGCGAGCAAGGTGAGCGCGGCCAGCATGATGAGGGTGACCATCAGTACCGTACCGCGCTGAGTGCGTGCCCCGCAATGTAGCGGGTTGCGCAACCGCGGTGACCCGAATGGAATCATCGCGCAGTCACCCGGTTGTAGGGATTGCGCAGCTTCACCGTGGAGCTGAACACCCTGCGATGGAATTGCCGGTCGGCTGCGCTTGCGTTCGCCATGTTCAGGCGAAAATCACCGAGGACATAGACTTTGTCATCGGCATAGGTCGGGTCGGGAGTTTCCGTCCGCGCGAGAACATAGATTCGCGCCGTGATTTCTTCTTCCGTGAGCGCAAGGCTGCCGGTAGAGGAGTAACGGTTGGCCACCCCATCCCCATCGGTATCCACCCCGAACTGCAGGTGGAAGTGTTCAATCCCGGCGGCGAGGCAGCTGTCTCTGGCGGATACGTCCGAGCCGTGGCTCACGAATCCTGTGCCGTTCCACTGACTGCGGCACAGATAAGGCTGTTCCAGGCCGTTCTCGTCCGTGAAGCGGGCGATGTAGAAAAGGCTGGGCGCGTAACGCCAGTAACCACCGCCGCGAGCGATTTCGCTGGCCGTGAGTGGATCGTTATGCGCATCGTTGCGGAATTCGCCCTCTGCGCTGCCCTTGGCTTCCACGTACCAGTGACCGTTGGTGGCGCCTGTCGTGATGGCGGTGGAGGTCGTGTGTTTGAGGGCCAGTGCACCCGTACCCGCGACCCTGCCGCGCAACACCTGGGGACAGGCCGAGGGATCGAATGGCAACAAATCCGGATCACCCTCGGCGTTGTTGTTGGTAGCCGTGATGCTGGTGTAGACGACCGGCTTCTCCCATTGGGAGAGGTCGATGTCGCAGAGCACGCCCGGACCGGGACGCGTACTCGTGACGGAAATGGCAGCGGTCTCACCGTAAAACCCCGCCATGCGCAGACTGTGGGTCAGCTGGTCGAGTGCGAACCGGCCGTTTTCGATGAGCCGGGCATAGCGCTCATCCTCACTGTGCGAGCGACTGCCCTGCACGAAGACCGTGCCCACAACGAGAGACACCACCAGACCGATGGCCATGGCCACCATCAGCTCGACCAGGGTGATACCCCGGGCAAGGCGACGGGTTGTGACAGGCGTGTAGGTCATTCGAGGTAGATATCCACGCTGAGCACCCGCCGATAGACGCCAGCGACGCCATCCGCCGAGTCATACCGCTCCATGCCCTCGCCACACGCATGGGCCGGGGTGCTGCCTAGCGCCGTGGCCCCACGCCACGCTACCGCGACCGTGACATTGCCGGGCGCGGTTGCCGGACCCTCGATGCACATCCAGGGTGAGAGCAATCCGCCTGTAGGGGTGCCTGAGCCCGTGGACGCCTGTTCGGTGACACCGGAGATTGCCAACGAAATCTCGTACAGGTCGAACTCGGCAATCTGCGAGGCGAGGCAATTGACCGGCATGTTGCTGACAGGATCGACATTGCAGGGCGCGGCTGCGCCGGCCTCGGCCAGGGTTTCCACATCGAATTTCCGGCCCGCTCCGTTGTTGGTATAGACGGCGAGCTGCTCGGGATTGGCACGGATACGCTCGAGCATTTCCTGGGCCAGTTGTGAGGCGGTCATTCTCTGCAGCGCTTCAAAGTTGGTCTGCTTGCTGGTGATCTGCAGGGCGGCAATGCCGAGGAGCCCGACGGTCATCACGAACACCGCCACCATCACTTCTACAAGGGTGAAGCCGCAGGGCCTCGCCGCCCGCGCACTCATGAGGCTGCTGGTTCGCAGGCATCCAGAGGGTTGCGGGTTCCGTCCACCAGCACCGGCCTGCCGACCAGCGAAACGTTCACCTGGCGTCCATGGGACTCCTGGCGCTCATCGCAAAGCACGAAATGGGCAGCCGAAGTGATCTGCGCGGCTCCGCTCGGCAGATAGGTCAAGGCCTGGCCTGCCTGGGTATTGGTGCGCAGCTGGATGCCATGGGCCAGCGCTGAGCCGGTATCGAGCAGGATGTCACCATCGTCAGGGTCGAATGTCCGATCGTTGTTCTCATCGAGAAAAACCAGCCAGCCGTTGGACCAGTCGTTGCCACCACAGGCAGGTGCCGCCGCCGGGGCGTTTTCCTGCTCGCCAGCACGCTGGCAGAGTACCGCCCGCGTACCGCGCTTGATGGCCTCTCCTCGGGCGAGGGTAAGCGCGCCCATCAGTTCATAGGCGGTGCCGCGCAGCCCGGAATTCTTGAGAAATACCGACATGGCTGGCGCAGCAACCACGCCCAGAATACCCGCCACGGTGAGCGTGATCATGAGTTCGATCAGGGTAAATCCACGACCGGCACGCGCGGGACCATGACCGGCGCGACGAGCGCCGGGCCCCGTGCCTGGACCCCGGTCTGGACCTTGTGTCCGAACTGCGGTCTGGGCTGTCAACGGACTGCAATCAATTGTCGTGAACTGGCGCATGGAGATTCCGGGCCGGAAAGTGTTCCGGCGATGTTGTGAGCTTGGCCAGTCGAGCGGCCTTGGAACGCGGAACTTGAGCACCGGCAAGAGCAGCACCGGAGGACAAACCCCGCCGAGGAATGATTCCAGCTGCGGCGGGGGTGGGGGTTAAG